>CAZIXJ010000234.1:0-5191 GCA_964542835.1 uncultured Hyphomicrobiales bacterium | reverse complement strand
CAAGAGACTTCAAGGGAGAAAGATTATTAGAATATTTTTGATATGGGTCCCATTGTTCTACCAGATGATTTTCAATATCAAGTTTACCTTTATGATAAATTTTCATTCCCATCCAATACAGGCTTTCGAGAGTTCTTACTGATGTAGTACCGGTAGCAATTATTTTTTTATTGCTTTTAATATCTTTATAAATATTCGTAAGAGTATTGATATCTATGAATATACGCTCTTTGTGCATATTATGATTATTGACTTCTTCTGATATTGGAACGAATGTTCCCGGTCCGACGTGCAATATTACTTCATTGATATTTATCCCTTTGTTTTTAATATCTTCAATAATATTATCTGTAAAATGCAATCCGGCAGTAGGAGCTGCTACAGAACCCTGTGCTTTTGCATAGATAGTCTGATATCGTTCTTTATCCAAATCCTGCGTATCTCTCCTGATATAAGGTGGGAGTGGTATTTTTCCCATTTCAGAAAGTATTTCGCCAAAGGTTTTATTATCATCCCATTCAAATTTAACTTTAGCTTTGTTGTCATATCTTTCGATAATTTTTGCAGTGAAATCATTATCTTTATTAATTAAAATCATTCCTTCTTTAATTCTTTTTCCACCGATAATGCAATCCCAAACACAGTTTTTTTTATTTTGCATTACTATTTGCGGGTCATATGAAGGTTGGATAGGATTAATACACAATACTTCTGCTTTACCGCCGGTTGGTTTTTCAAGGAAAATTCTTGCAGCAATTACTTTAGTAGAATTAATGACAAGAGATGAATTTTCGGGCAATAAATCTGAAATATCATTGAATTTGTAATATTCGATTTTTTTATTTATTACATCAGCAAATAAGAGTTTACTGAAATTTCGCTTTGATTCTGGAAAATCTGCAATTTTTTCATTGGGCAAATGATAATTATATTCATTAAGATTTATTGCCGGGATTAGAGGTTCAGACATAAAATCACCTAATTATTTAAACTGCTTTTTGATATTCCGAATCTTTCCGCCTCCTCATTGCCACGCGGTTCGATATGAATCATAATATCATAGATATTCTGTACTTTTTTCTTGATATTGGTTTGTACATCATCACAAAGTTCGTGAGCCTGCCTTACAGTAATATCGGGATTTACTTCAATATCAAATCCGAGAACATACATATTGGAATGCTGTCTGATTCTTAATCTGTGTGGATTGTGTACGCCTTCGATTTCCTCAGCGGCATCAATAATAGCAGCATATAGCTCCTGATTCTTCATTCCGTCCATAAGTTCACGGTTTGTTTTAAGCAGTATTTCCAAAGCAACTTTTATTATCCAGAGTGATACGAGTATTGCCAGTATGAGGTCGATAAGGGGAAGATTGAAATATACCGTAAAAATCAGACCGATAAGTACTGAACCTGATAGCAATACATCATTTTTCATATTTTTTGAATTGGCAATAAGCATATTGCTGTTTGTTTTTTTGCCGATTTTATTTTGAGTAGCTGCGAGTATCAATTTTCCCAATATTGATATTATCGTAATATAAACAGCAAGCAAAGAAGGAATTTCGTGAGGAGTGTTTGAAAACATCTGCTTCACGGAAGATATAAGTAATTGAGCGCCTACAAAAAAAATGACAAAAGCAATGATATTAGTAGCAATAGCTTCTGCACGCTTGTATCCATAAGGATATGTCTTATCGGGTGGTTTAGACATTATTTTAGCTGCAAAGAGGCTTACAACAAATGTAGCGACATCATTGGCAGAATCAATACCATCGCCAATTACGGCGAAACTACCTGAAATAAAACCGAATATCAGTTTCAGTGCAGCTAATATTGCATTTCCGATAATGCCAATCCAGGAAGCTCTTATTATTTCTTTAGTTCTGTTTTGCATATGTAAAAAAATTTAAAATGATAAATCAGTCTGCAAAATCCCATTAGTACAAACTGATGAAAATGCTAAAATGCGAGCTGATGATTCAACAATTTAATCTTCGAGAATTTCTACTTTGCCTTCCTGAACTTCTTTTTCTACTTTTTTATATTTAACTTTTTTTGTATTTCCATCTGCAAATTTTACTTTTACCAAATCATTTCTTCCGAATCTTTTCTTTTCAGATTTGAATCTGCTTCTGTCCACAGAATGGTCATGCTCATTTGCTTTAGCCTGTACTGCATCGGAATTAAAAAATGCCGGTGTAGTATTGCTGTGCTCATAATTCATTCCCTGTGTAACGTTTGTATTCTTCAGTTTAGGGACTTTACCTATTGCATCTGCCGTAAGCTGTATTCTTCTGCCTTTGGAATCTACAACAGTCGGGAAGAATTTGAATGCGTATGAAACTGCATCTTTATTGATTTCTTTTATCAAATCAACGAACATACCGAATGCTTCTGTTTTGTATTCAAGCAAAGGATCTTTCTGCCCGTAAGAGCGAAGCCCTATACCTTCTTTCAGGTCGTCCATAGCTCTCAGGTGGTCTTTCCACTTATCGTCAATAGTCTGAAGTACTGCAACTCTTTCTACTTTAGCCATATATTCAGAGCCGAGTAGCTCTTCTTTTCTCAAATAGAAATCTTTAGCAGATTTGATAATTCTGGAGATTACTTCATCTTTGCTTACATTATCGAATTCTGCTTCATCAAGTTCAAATTCCGAAAGGAAATTTGCTCTTATTTGATTTTTTAGCCCGTTTACATCAAGGTCAGGTTTGAATTCATCATAAAAATCAGAAGCAATATCTTCGAGGTAATCAAAAAGTTCGCCGCGCAATCTGTCGCCGCGAAGAGCAGACTTTCTTCTTGTGTAAATTACTTCTCTTTGCTGATTCATTACGTCGTCATATTCAAGTAAACGCTTTCTTACTCCGAAATTGTTTTCTTCCACTTTCTTTTGAGCCCTCTCAACCGATTTGGAAATCATAGAGTGGGTGATAGGTTCGCCCTCAGGTATTTTTAGAGTGGACATTACGCCGGAAATTTTTTCACCTGAAAAAAGCCTCATCAGGTCATCTTCGAGAGAGATGTAGAACTGTGAACTTCCCGGATCTCCCTGCCTGCCTGCACGTCCTCTCAACTGTCTGTCAATACGCCTTGCATCGTGCCTTTCAGAGCCAATTATTGCAAGTCCGCCGTTTTCTTTTACTACAGGGTCGAGTTTAATATCAGTACCACGCCCGGCCATATTAGTTGCAATAGTAACAGCTCCTTTTTTACCGGCAAGTGAAACGATTTCAGCTTCTCTCTCGTGGTGCTTTGCATTCAGTACATTATGCTTTATTCCTCTTCTTTTCAGGATTTTGGAAAGAACTTCAGAAACATCTACCGATGCTGTACCAACAAGCACAGCTCTCTTATTATTTACGAGTTCCTGCACAGTATCGCCAATGGCATTGTATTTTTCTTTCTTTGTTTTGAAAATAAGGTCTTCCATATCATCCCTTACGATAGGTCTGTTTGTAGGGATTACGGTAACTTCAAGATCATAAATCTTTTCAAATTCTGCCTGTTCGGTTTCGGCTGTTCCGGTCATACCGGCAATTTTATTATATAGCCTGAAATAATTCTGCAAAGTAATGGTAGCCATAGTTTGAGTATCACGCTCTACTTTTACGTGTTCTTTAGCTTCTATTGCCTGATGCAAACCATCTGAGTATCTTCTTCCTTCGAGAATACGTCCCGTAAATTCATCTACAATCATTACTTTATTATCTTTTACTACGTATTCTTTGTCATTTTCATAAAGTGTATATGCTCTGAGCAATTGAGAAATTGTATGGATTCTGTCGCTACGCTCAGAAAAAAGTAAATGTAATTCATCTTTTCTTCTTTGTATTTCGTCGGGTGTTAGGTTTTCATCTACTTCGAGCTGGCTAAATTCAGTAGTTATATCCGGGATTACGAACATATCAGGGTCTTCATCCTGACCTACGAGTAATTCTCTGCCTTTTTCGGATACATCTATCTGATGATTTTTTTCTTCTACTGAATAATATAATTCATCATCAATTTCATGCATTTTTCTGCCCTGGTCCCTCAGATAAAACATTTCTGTTTCGTGTTTTAGTTTCTGCAAATCAGGGTCTTGTAATAATTTAGTTAATTTTTTATGCTTTGGCAGCCCGCGATAAGCTCTTAATAAATTAATTCCGGCTTTTTCCCGGCTTTCTTTATCGCCTTTTTTCAGAAGTTCTTCGGCTTCACTGACTATTTTTGTAATAAACCTGCTTTGCGCTTCTACGAGCCTTTTTACACGAGGGTTCATTTCTTCAAACTGCTGGTCAGTTTGTGGAACTGGACCTGAAATAATGAGTGGAGTCCTTGCTTCATCTATCAATACGGAGTCAACCTCATCAATTATTGTAAACCAGTGCCCTCTCTGAACCATTTGTTCGGAATCAACTACCATATTATCACGAAGATAATCAAAACCGAATTCATTATTAGTACCGTAAATAATATCTGAGGCATAAACTTTTTTTCTTTGGTCGTGATCCATTTTTGATTGAAGTGCTTCAACCGATACACCGAGAAATTCATAAACAGGTCTCATCCAGTCTGAGTCTCTTTTTGCGAGATAATCATTTACTGTTACAAGATGTACGCCTTTGCCTGATAATGCATTGAGGTAAACAGGAGCTACTGCTACTAACGTCTTACCTTCTCCTGTTGCCATTTCGGCTATTTTTCCCTGATGAATTACTATACCACCTATTAACTGCACATCATAAGGGACCATATCCCAGACATATTTTTGTCCTGCATATTCGTATGTATATTCACTTTCTTTTAATCTTTTACAAACCTGTTTTACGGCAGCAAAAGCTTCAGGTATTAATTCGTCAAGCACATCTTCGGTGGCATCGAATATCTGATCATCAATTTTCTTAATTTCAGCAGTAATATCCTGTGTTTCTTCAGTTCCTAATACTTCATTTACTAACTTTTCCCGTAGTTTTTCTCTTTCTTCTTCAAGTTCTCGGGTATTATTTAAAATTCTTTCCTTAAATTCAGGAGTTTTTGCTTTTAATTCTTCATCGCTTAATGATTCAAATTCCTGATATTTTTGATTAATCTCATCTACGAGAGGATTAATTTTTTTTATGTCCTTTTCGTGCTTATCACCAAAAATCTTATTAATTAATTTCAGCATTTTTATTTCAGTATTTTATGAATAATATTTTCTT
>CAZIXJ010000233.1:0-5236 GCA_964542835.1 uncultured Hyphomicrobiales bacterium | reverse complement strand
ATAAAAGAATACTTAGTAAGCTCTATACATAATACTATAAGAGGCAGCAAAACGGGAAAAGACAAAATCGGAAATAATGCACCTTTTGTATTGGCTTTGGCAAGCAATGCCGAAATAATTGTGGTAGCCGCTGCAAATCCAAAACTGCCTGCTATTATTGAATAAATAAATACATCTGCTCTTTCGAGAGATACAGTTTCAATGAAAATAAAAAATAAAATTACAGAAAAAATATTTAAAACAAGGCTTAATATCAAATTATAAATCAATTTACCAAAATAAACGCTATATGAAGGAGTGGATGTTTTAAGCAAAATAGATGTTCCCCGCTCTTCTTCCTGTACAAAAGTTCTGGCAAGCCCGGTCATAGAAGCGAAAAATAAAATAATCCACAGAAGAGCGGCTGCCATTCCCGCATCTATTTTTACGCCCTTACTTGAAAACAAAACCATTGTTACGGTAGTTAAAATAAAGAGCAATATTGCAGAAATTGCATATCTTGTTCGGAATTCCGATGATAATTCTTTATTCAATACTGCCGATATTTTACTGAAATTACTCATATCAGAATAAATATTTTACTCCGAAAGTAACGGAAAGTTGATTTAATTTCCAGTTGCCGTCATCAATTATATCATTAAGATGATACGTATCAAAGACATTTGAAAACACAAAAACTCTGTCTGTTATAGGCAGTTTAAATCCACCGCCGATAATTAGCCCAAGTCTGAAATTTCTGAATGAGCTTAAATTTTCAGGTGGTAAACTTTTGGAAGACTCGCCGGTATCATAAACAAATCCTGAAGGAATTACTATTCTTTTTCTGTATTCAATTGCATCAGAAAGGAGGATGGATGTATTAAATCCGGCAAAGCCATAGAAGTAATTATTGAAATTATATTCACCTATTATCATAGAATGCAAATAAGTAGATTTTAATTCTATTTCATTAGCTTCCTGAAAATCCCGAAGTTCACCTGTTTGTGTATCTCTTATTTTGGCGAGTGTGGAATCGGGTGCAGTAAGAGTACCACCGTAGTTATCTACTGATACATTGAGCGATGCCGTAAATTTGCCGTTAAACATCCTGCTGAGAGAAAACCCGAACAAACCTCCCGTGCCTGAAGCATTAGAAAATACACCTTTCGTAATTATCTGTCCTGTATTGCTGAAATCAGTTTTATGATAATAATTGGAAAATTTTACAAATGCCCCGAATGCATATTTGTATTTTTTATAGCAGGACACATCTCTGCCACTGCTTATAGTATATATTCTGTTTTTATTAAATTTGTCAAATTTGTAGCAAACAGTATAATGCGAAGTATTGCCAAATAAATCTTTTACTTCATAAACTATCCTGCCATCCTGATTAGGATTATCAGAGAGCAGATTGACTTTTACGTAAGGAGTTGCTTCAGTAAAATCAGGTATTTCGGAATCAATATTTTCCGAACTTAGTATTTTGATACTACTGATACCGGAGTCATCCACTCTGTCATCTCTGAAAATAATTGATTGCTCGGTGCTAATATCAGCAAGTGGTGGCAGTTCGTCAGTATATCCAACATATTCGAGGAAGGACTGCCCGCCCATAGTGCCGTAAGCATCATATGCATCTTCTCCGTATCCGAATCCATAGGAATACAAACCAAACGGAGCGGTGCATTCGATAAAATGAGTACCGTAATCAATTTCAATATAAGCAATTGAATATCTGGAGAGACCAAGTTGAGTGAATTTTTCGGGAGAGATTTTTCTGCCGTCGAGGTAAAGCGAATCAATATTATTGCTTGGTACTACGATATTTATGTAATGATTCCACGAGCCGTTAATAGGAGTGGCAAAGCGGTATTTATCAAGGAATTGCTGAGTGGGGCTTATAAGGAGCATCATAGGGTCGCCAATCAGGTCTCCGTTTTTATATCCCTGAGAATACTGAGCTACAAGTACAGGTTTATCAGCAGTTATCTGCAAATTATTATCATCATCAGCTTCGTAAAACTCACCTTCATTCAATACTGCAATTAAATCACCATCTATGAATACTTTAGTATCGTTTTCGTGAGCAAGAACTCTGAAAGTATATTCAGACCTTTTTTCCAGCTTTCCTACGTAAAAATGTTTTCCCCAGCTTGATACCGGAGGGAGCTGCTCCACCAAATGATTGCAGGCAATTACACGGGGAAATCCCGCGGGCACGTATGCACACTGATGACCTGAAAAGACGGAGATTTTCTTATTGGAGGAAATTCTGGTGCCGGTAAGGTCAGCAAGAGATTTATTACCGTCTATTTTGCTGCCGCACTGATAAATTTCTCCTTTGTTTAGCCGAATTTCAAAAGGCTCACCTGCTTTGTGGCCTTCCATAGTTTCTACAGTAGGAACTACTCTTACTACCGTGCTGTCTTCAGTGGCTACCACTGCAAATACTGAATTAAGCTCGCCGGCTACGTGATATGACATCACTCTGTAATCTGTGCCGAGTACATTTACAGGCAGCCCGAGAAAGTTATCAGTAGTTTGAAAGCGTGTATTGAGTCCGTAAACGGAAATTGGATTATCAGATGTAATATGAATTGCAAGCCCATCTACTATTTTCCCGAAATCATTTATTTCAGCTCTGGGGTCGAGTTTTACGTTATTTACAGTATTACCTTTAAAATCTATTGTTTTTTTAAAGCCAAGTTTTTCTATTTCAATAATTACTTCAGCATCTACATCACCGGTAATAAAAAGCTCCAGATTGATAGTATTAGTAGAAGAGCTCGTCTTCTGCTGCAGAAAATTTTTCATAAAACACAGCCAGAACTCAGTGCCTACAGGTCTTTTCTGTAGTACGTCCTTCTGCTCCCGAGCAAATAATGAACTGCTCAAAATTATAATAATTATTGTAAAAACAAGTGATTTTTTCATATTAATTATTTTTGATAAATTAAATTTCTTTTGTAAATATTGGCATCTGTTCTTAAATAGAAATAATAAATACCACTTGAAAATCTGCTGCTGTATGGCAAAAGTACAATACTGTAATCTCCGGGAACAAGCGGATCAAAATTATTCTCTACGTCAATTCCATCTTTTCTGATAATAAATTTTGCCACATCAGTCTGCTCGCCGGGATATTCCGCCACAAGCTTTCCGCCGGTATTGTAAAGTTTAATTTCAATATTTGAATTAGTAGTAAGATTCAGATTAAATTTTGTTTCATAGTAAAACGGATTAGGGTAATTATGAGAAAATGTCTCAAGATTACCCGGATATATCAACTCTCCGGGAATGAAAATTGTACTGTTTTGAAAATCATATTCATCAGTTTCTTCTCCGTTTACTATTAGCTTTTCAGTATTTAAAAAAGCAATAGAATCCGGTCCGGCAAGAGCTTCAAGGATTATGTAGCACAAAATATTATCATCGGAAGCATTGCCATATTGCAAATCTGCTCTGAAAAACGAACGACTTCCATCCTCTGAATCAAAGAGCTCAAAAGAATTCAATTCAGAAGCAGAAGTGGATTCACCTATTTCTACATTCTTTATATCCAGCAACATCTTATCATATTCAATGTGAAAACTGACATCTTCGATATCGTCGCTCTCTGAATAAAAAAATACGGGTATTTTGTATATTGAAGCCCGCTCTAAAGTAGTGTCAGGTATTTCTACACTATTCTGAGCATTCGCAGTAACAGCTCCAATAAAAAACAAAGCAAAAATTATTATTTTAATCATATTTTTTTTAAATTTGGTTTTTCAATATGTTCAAATATAGCAAAAGAGAGCGTCATTTAAAACAAATTAAGTTTTTTGTTTTTTCTTCTTTGCTGCCGGAAACAGAATATTATTGAGAATAAGTCTGTATCCCGGAGAATTTTTATGCAGCTCGAGATCAGTCGGTGGGTCGCCTATTCTGTGAGCATAGTCTTCAGGGTCGTGTCCTGCATAATATGTAAAAGTTCCCCTGCCAAAATTACCGTGAAGGTATTTCACTTCTTCGGTTCCATCTTTTTTTGCCATTATTCTCACTGAATTTTTTATGAGAGATTCTTTAAAAGCAGTTGCCTGCCCTAAAAATCCCTGCACTACATCCACGTGATTTTGAGTGAGCATAGTAGGCACAGGATCATATTTTGCCGAAAAGTCAAACAGCGTAAAATCATCTCCCTGTGGATTAGGCATTCCTTGTGGTCCCATATCAATGTCCGAATGCTCGTATATTCTGGGGTCCATTATCAACTGAAAATCTTCAAAAGCAAAAGTTTTTGAATAATCAAGTCTGTCATTGGCTGAAGGGTCGTATGGGTCTCCGTCAAAAGGGGTGTCACATATATCCAGACCTTCAGCCGCCAGAGCAATATCATAAGTATCGGTAGCCGAACACATTGCAAACATAAAACCTCCTTCGGATACGTATGATTTTATAGTTTTTGCCACATCTAATTTCAGTTGCGAAACCTTTGAATAGCCGAGCTTTTGTGCAAGGCTTTCACTTAAAGAAACCATCTGAATATACCATGGCTGATTTTGATAATTAAACCAGAATTTACCGTATTGCCCCGTAAAATCTTCATGATGGAGATGTAGCCAGTCATATTCTTCGAGTTCACCATTGAGTATTTCTTCATCATAAATAATATCGTGTTCGACTTCGGCATATTCAAGTGCAAGCCTAACGGCATCATCCCAGGGCTGTGAACCGGGCGGTGCGTAAACAGCGATTTTTGGAGCTTTTTCGAGCTTTACCACATCCATATTTACATCATCATTTTTTACTTCTGCAATAATCTGTTCAGCTTTTGTATCTGAGATAGTTTCAAAGAATACTCCCCTTATACGGCATTCGGCAGCAAATTCATCTGAATAATCAGACATAAATGAACCTCCTCTGTAATTAAGCAGCCAGTCTGATATGTTGCCTTTCTCAATATACCAGTAAGTAACCCCGTAAGCTTTTAAGTGGTTAGTCTGAGCAAGATCCATAGGAATCAGTATTTTTCGTGCTTCAGCAACAGAAAATGAAGTTGCCATCATCACTATTACAATTAATATATTTCTCATAGATATTCTCGAAAATATTATACATTTTAATTTTCTGACGTAATACCTATTAATAGAATTTATAATTTTTCCTAAAAATTATTAAAATATTTCTAACGTTGATTTTTATATTCTCACTTCATTGAATTTAGCGGAATTAATTTTCAAATAACAAAGGAAGAATTTCTCCTTTTTTTAAA
>CAZIXJ010000232.1:0-5281 GCA_964542835.1 uncultured Hyphomicrobiales bacterium | reverse complement strand
CAAGCCTGCCCATAAATACCGAAACGGATTTGGTCTGGAAATACATAATAATTTTGATAAAGGAGCAAAAGTAAATATAATATTTCCGAAAAAAAAACAATGATAAATTAATCATCCGTACGGATGGCATTCGGTATGCTCATATACTTATTACTCCGTCAGTTAATATAAACCATTTATATTTATCAACTAATTTAAGATTAATCAGAATCTTTACTCTTATCTTTTACGTCAATTAATCTGAAAATACCGGAGCTTACCATCTCAAACGTAAAAGTTTTGTTTACGCGATTGTTATAGTCCCAAATTTCAAATGAGCTTTCGTCTTTTAGCTCGGAATTGACTTCAGATGGAGGTCCAAATAAAATATATATTTTACCCCTGTCCGTTTTCATTCCGTTTTTTTCTTTTATTGTATTGTAATTCATAGCTGAATAATCAACTCTTCTGAAATATTCAGCCATAGCTTCATTATAAGGTGTAGCCGGCGTAGGGTCTTTTGCTTTCCAGTATTCAACTATATTTCTGAATATTTCTATGTCATCACCGGAATCAATTTTTTTAAATTCTTCTTTTGTAAGAATATATCTCATTGATTCCATTGCAAAATCAATATCCTTAAGAGAAGCAGGTTTGTTGAACCACGCAACATTGAAATAGAAAACACTTGTATCAGGAGCATCGCCAAGCGTTAATTTGTATTTGCCCGGTACAAATTCATATGAAGGGATTTCTATTTTTGCGAATTTGTAATCGTCAGATTGATTATTGATATGACTTACTTCCGGTAATCTACCCGCCATAGATAGCATCGGGATTTTATATGTTATTTGAGTCTGACCGCTGTAATTAATTTTTTTATCCCAATATTGCTTTTCAGATTCAGATTTTTCAATTTTTTCAATTAAAATCTGATTATTCTGATTATTGCTGTAAGTAAGAATATATAACGTAGATTTCCCTGAACTGAATTCAAGATTGCCGTTAAATATTATCGGAATTTCACTGCCCTCATAATTTTTAGTGAAAAAAGGTGCAGAAAACTGTTCATTTTCAGAAAAATCCGATTTAATTATAAATTCGTATTTTTTTATTTTTTGATTGTATTTATCAAGAAGTGACATTTTTACTTTATAATCACTTTTTTTAAGTCTGGTAGTGATAAAATTACCGGTAAAGAGAAGTTTGTCATTTGTATCTTCAAATTTATCAACTGTAATTGTATCAGTTAAAATTTCTCTGTTTCTGATGATACCGTCGGAGTCATAGAATACTGTTTCTACAGTGGGAGTAGCAGTAAAAGTCCTGCCCATTCTGCTTTCTTCTGTTTTATTAAAGGCAAGCACAGAGTGTGATATTTTAAACATAACAGTATAATTAAGAGAATCGTCACTGTTTGATGGGGTGATAAAATAGTTATAATAAAAATTATCACCTGCATTCAAATAAACAGTTCTGTCTAAAGAACTTTGAGCAAGCGAAATATATGATAAAATAATAAAAACCACTAATAATAATCTCATTTAGAATATCTCCTGATAATTCTCATAAACAGATAAAAACTCTCTTAATATCAATGCAGCGGCTACTTTGTCAGTTTCGCCCTTTGTAGCTCTGAATTTTTTCTTTTTTCCGATTTCAATCATAGTCTTCACAGCTTCTTTTGATGTATAAGATTCATCCACATAAAAAACGTCTTTGCCTGTTAATTCATTTATTTTTTTGGAAAAAGCTTTTATCTTACCAATAATATTCTTGTTTTTATTTTCATCCGATAGCGGAACACCTACTACAACAGCTCCGATATTTTCATCATTCATAAAATTTGAAATATTATGATAAAACATTTTATCTGAATAATCAAAAACTTTTTTCGGGGAAACTGTAATGTGAAGTTCATCAGTGGTAGCCGTTCCTACACGTTTGAGTCCAAAATCCACACCCATTATTCTTTTGCCCTTCGTCATTTGTCTGATGTTTTTACTCATTTGCCTCTACCCAAAGGTATTTTAAAAATTACTTCAGTGCCTTCGCCTTTCTTTGAATTTATTTCGAGTTTTCCGCTGTGCATTTCCACTACGTGCAGCATTATCATAGTCCCGATACCGGAGCCTCCCGTTTTGCCTCCGGTAGTAAAATACGGATTCAGCATTTTTTTTCTTATATTTTCATCCATTCCGGTACCGTTATCCTTAATTTTGAAAAAAGCATAGTTGGAATCTTTATAAGTAGAAATTGTAATATCACCTTTATTGTTTTTCAGTGCTTTTATACCATTTTCAATTGAATTTCTGATTGCCCTGATTAATTTGTTTTTGTCGCAGTTAAGATAAAAATTCTGAGTGTCGAGTATAAAATTTACATTAGGAAACATCAAATCATCAAATTCATTTCTTGCAGAAATACATATTTCAGCAGCATTTACATTTCGATTATCTATCAGGTTGTCTCTTCCTACGGTAACGATATCTCTTACACGGTTGAAAAGCACATTTACCTGATGAATTATTTTTTCTCTTCTTTTTTTATTTTGTCCGTTACCTTCATCTGTTTTTATTTGCTGTGCATTAAGTCTTATAGTAGATAAATTAGTCTGCATATCATGAGCGAGAGATGCCCAGTTGGAAAGCCTCTTCCGCTCGAGCTGTTCAGTAATATCAAGAGAAGTAAAAATTAGTCCGCGAAATTGCCCGGTGATATTTTTTAAAATTACGGTCCTGCAATACCATTCTTTTGCGTTTCCCTCATCTTCTATATTTATTCTTTTGTAGTGATCCAGCCTTGTTTTGAATGACCTCTGTATCATCTCTAAAAAAGGTTTGTAGCTATCATTTGTAAAATAATATTCTATGGATTTTTTACCCTTCAGATTGTAAGGGATTTTAAGAATCTCCCTGGCTTTAGTATTCTTATTTATAAGCCTGCCATTACTGTCAATAATTAACACAAGCCCGATGGATGGCAATTCGAGAATTTCAGAAACATATCTTTTCTGATGTCTGTAAAGCTGAAGCAAACCTATTATTATTAATATTATTGCAGCAGGTACTATATATTCAGATAAAATTGCGACATTCTTTTTTGTTTTCCAAAAGTGGTTTTCTTCTATTGAAAATACCTGAGAAAAGTTATCGGAAGTAAGGATTATCCGGTTATCAACCTGATAAATATCCAAATCATCCTGAAAATATTCTCCTACCGGAAAATCCGCTTTAAACTGAATTTCTTCATCTTTTATTCTGAGAATTGCATTTCTGAAAATAATATCTGTACCTGCTTTTGAATTGCTTATCATTAAAGGTTCATACAGAAATTCAGTTAAATAAGTACTGTTTATAATATTTCCCTTCAAATCCATTGTTTCAAGGTAAT
This sequence comes from uncultured Hyphomicrobiales bacterium, assembly GCA_964542835.1. GTDB lineage: Bacteria > Bacteroidota > Ignavibacteria > Kapaibacteriales > UBA2268 > CAZIXJ01. The sequence continues at coordinate 1,909 of CAZIXJ010000232.1, read as the reverse complement.
ATGATAAATCTGATTTTTTTATGTAATGAATCTTATTATGTCTGATTTCAATTAAATCAAGGGAAGATTCTATCCAAAAATTACGAGTATCGTTATGGTTATCCGGATTGATTACGGTGCAGTTTGTAGAGCTTGATATGCTGTTTGAGGCAAATATTAAAATCTTATTACCGGAAGCATATATCTTTTGGTTTTCGTAACTGTCATATACTTTTAGAGTAGTAACAGAAGTATCGTTTTTGATTTTAAGTGATGATATTCCGTTTAAATCAGTAAGATAGCATACAGAATTATTTATTATATCATAACTGATTACGTATTTATCAATAATTTCAGTTTTGAAACCGTTTTCATCAAAAAATCTGATGAAAATCCCATCAATAATAATATTTTTGCTGTTTTTGATATATTTAATACTAATTGGTTTGTAATCGCTTATATTCTTAATGAAATCCGATTTGATTATATCAAGTTCCGGGGAAGTATAAGACAAGTAAAGCGAGTCATTCCTTTTTGCAATTAGCAGAAGATTTTTTTCATATTTTTTAATATCATAAATAAAATCAAATTTAAGTCTTATTCCTCTTATTTCATCATCGGATTTGTCATCTTTCAGATAAATGAATTCATTTCTGCCTGCCCAGTTTGGTATTATATAATATGAAAATGTGCTGCCTCCCTGAAATTGTATTTTTCGTAACCTGCCTTCGGGATAATCTTTCTGAGCAGTTATTTCATACGGGAAGATATTGACTGCAAATAATGAACTGCAGCCGATTAAAAAAAACAGTATGATAAGTAAATATTTCAATTCACTGCCGGCTGAATTTCACAAACACTATATACTGCAATACCTTCTGAATTGCCAAGATAACCGAGCTTTTCATTTGTAGTGGCTTTTATATTTACTCTCCGCTCATCCATATGAAAAATTCCGGCAATATTTTGTTTCATCCGGTTTTTGTAATTAAGCATTTTGGGTTTTTCGGCAACTATAGTAGCATCAATATTGATAATTTTGTAATTAAGTTTATCAATCATCTTATAAACTTCACCGGCAAGAGCCATACTGTCGGCATTTTTAAATTTTTCATCTGTATCGGGGAAATGTTCCCCTATATCGCCTTTACCGGCTGCACCCAGAAGAGCATCCATAATAGAATGAAGCAGCACATCCCCGTCGCTGTGAGCTACTGTTCCTTTTTCCCATTCAATCTTTACACCGCCGAGTATAAGAGATTCATTCTCTGCAAGTCGGTGTAAATCGTAACCAAATCCAACCATAAGCAAATCTGTATTTATTTAATTAAAAATTTTCAATATTACTTATTATGTTTTTTATTATCCGAGCAAAATACTTTTACCGTTTTCCTCTCACCGAATACCAGCAGATTATCATTTAGTTTGATTGTTTCATCAGCAGCCGGATTAATTATCCACTCGCTTTCTCTTTTAATTGCAATAATTGAAACATCTCCATCCTGTCTGATATTAGTTTCGCTTAGCTTTTTATTTAAAAATGCATTATCCTTTTTTACTTTCATAATTGCGAAATCAGCATCAGTATCAATAAATTCCTTTAAAGACAGATTCTTTGTATCAAATTTTCTGAACATCTGATAATTTTTATCTCTTAAAGATTCGATAAAGCTCTGTATCTGTTCCGAAGGCACAAGGAATTTTGTCATTATTCTGGCAGTGATTTCGATTGAAGTTTCAAATTCCTCAGGGATTACGTCATCGGCGCCCATTTCATAAAGCTTAGTCATTTCAGATAAATACCTCGTTCTTACGATAAGATGAATTTCCGGGTTAATCTTCTTAATCTGATAAGATATTCTTAAAAGTGCTGCTGAATCTGAAATTACAATTACAGCGGTTTTTGCATATCTTATACCGGAATGAATAA
>CAZIXJ010000231.1:0-5288 GCA_964542835.1 uncultured Hyphomicrobiales bacterium | reverse complement strand
AGAGTGTTAAAAATTTTGAAATATTAGTTATTTGAGATAAAGAATTTATATGCAGCCGACGGCTTAAGCCGTCGGTTGCTTGAAAATTTGGTCTCGAGTGGAGAAATTCATGAAGATGGAAACGATGCTTTCCAAATCGGCACTTCGACTATGCTCAGCATCCGTTTGGGATTGAGGGTAATAAATATCAGTCATCCGATGTTTCAAAAACATCGGATGACTATAAGTTTATTTTACTCAGCCTGTGTTTTATTTGGGAATGGCGGTACTTCAGGCAATTTAGGACCATCATAATTCTCAATATCTTTTAGTACTTCTTCTATTGCTCTGTCGAGCTGGTGGTCTTTGCCGATGTATTCATCGTATGGGGGATTTTCTACTTCTATGTCAGGAGATATCCCCGTTCCTTCGAGTATCCATTCTCCGTCCACACTGAAATTGGCAAATTCGGGTTTGTGAAGCTGACTGCCGTCAAGAAGTGGCAATGAACCCCGAATACCGATTATTCCGCCCCATGTTCTTTTACCGATTAACTTACCAAGACCGAGTCTTTTGAATTGATAAGGGAACATATCGCCGTCTGACATTGACTGCTCATCTATCAGGCATACCATAGGTCCTGCCAGTGTAGTCGGTTTTGTCATAGCCAAATCCTGCTGATTTCTCACATGAGTAACGAAAACCATTTCTCTGCGTAATCTTTCGATAATTATAGGAGATACGTTTCCGCCGCCGTTATATCTGTCATCTATTATCAGCCCTTCTTTTCTTATTTGAGGATAAAAGTATTTCACGAATTCATTCAAACCGTTTGTGAATCCCATATCAGGAATGTGAATGTATCCCACTCTGCCGTTAGTTACGGAATCTACATACTTTCTGTTTTCTTCTACAAAATTGAAATATCTCAAATCAAGTTCATTTTTCAGAGTTTTTATATCAACTGTTTTTGTATCGGTCATATTAGGGCTTGAATTATATGTAATCGTTACATATTTCTGAGCTTTATTTACGAGAGCTTCCCCCGGAGTAATTGTTCCATCGAGTTCCATATCATCTATTGCAAGGATATAATCGCCTTCTTTTATGTCAAGTCCCGGTTCTGTAAGTGGGCTGCGAGTTCCTTCGTCCCAGTTTCTGCCTTCGTAAATTTTTGTTATTTTATATGCTCCGTTTTCATATTCAGTATCAATACCAAGCAAACCAACGGGAACTTTCTCTACTTTCGGCATTTCACCGCCGGCTACATATGCATGCCCAACATTCAGTTCTGATATCATCTCACCAATTACGTAAGTAAGGTCATTTCTGTGAGTTACGTGTGGGAGCATAACTTCATATCTCTTGCGAATTGCATTCCAGTCATATCCGTGCATATTCGGGTCATAGAAGAAGTATTTCATTTGTCGCCAACTTTCAGCAAAAATTTGTTCCCATTCTTCCTGTCTGTCCAGATATACTTCAAGCCCGCTCAAATCAAGTTTGCCTTCATCAGGTTTTACGTTTTTGTGTAATTTCTCAATGTAGTAATCCTGACCTGATTTGAATGCTATGTGCTTTTCATCATTTGAAATTGTAAATCCTCTGAAATCTCCAACTTTATTTTCTTCTTTTTCTTCGAAATCATAATAATAAGTTGCCGGTTTTTCATTAGTTTTTGATTTTACGTAATATAATTTTCCGTCCTCAGTGGAAGTCAGATTACCGTAATTACCTGCTGAAACAGGCAATTCAAATATTCTGTCCATCAAATTATCAGTTTCTATGGTATAATTCTCTTCATCTTTGTCTTTTTTCTTATTGTCGTCTTCCAGAACCACTTCATCTTCTTCATATTTGGCAAATGGATTTTGAATGTCTTTTCTAAGTGTTACACCATAGATTTTATTCATATCATTATATGTTACATTATATTCAAAAGCACCGGATGTACCGTTGAAAGTCCTGCCTGAAACAAAGAAGAGGTATTTTCCGTCTTTTGAAAATTCAGGTGTGGAGCTTTGGAAAAATTCACTTGTAGCCTGCGTAATTTCACCTGTTTCCAAAGAATAAAGGTTAATAATAGAAAATAGAGTTTTTGTAAAGCCTGTAAATGCAACCCATTTTGAATTATGAGACCAGGTAAAATCATTTATTTCCCAGTAAGGAGAGCGTGTAATTTCAGTTTGTTTTTTGGTTAGAACATCTATGTAATAAAGTCGCATCATTTTATCAGAGCAGAGCAGATATTTGCTGTCCGGCGACCATTTTAGCTGGTATCTGTATGTATTGCCGTCATTAGTAAGTTTTATTTCTTCTTCGCCGTCATAAGATGTAATATATATTTCATCTTCACCGGATTTATCGCTTATGTAGGCGAGCCATTTTCCGTCAGGTGACCATACTGCCGCTCTGTCGTGGGCGCCGCTGCTTTTTGTGAGGTTATAGATTCTGCCTTTCTTTGCAGGAACGCTGAATATATCTCCACGCGCTGTAATAACTGCACGATTGGCTTCAGGAGATAAATCCATAGAAGATATTTTATCTTTTACGTTCACATATTCAGGTCTTAAATATGGATAATCATTTGAAATATTTATAGTTAATTTAGTTACTTCTTCATTGTCAAGTCTCATAAGATAAATATAACCGGCATTCTGAAAAGAAATGTGATTTTTACCAAGAGAAGGGAATTTTACGTCATATTCGGTGAAATTCGTAATTTGATTAGTTGCTTTTGTCGTCAAATCATAAGAAAACAGGTTCATAACATTCGTTCTGTCAGAAATGTAATATATTTTATTGCCTGCCCACATTGGGATAATATTCTGAGCGGGATTATCTGATATATTCTCTGATTCTTTTGTTTCAAAATCAAAAATCCAAATGTCATCTGCCTGACCGCCACGGTATCTTTTCCAGGTACGGTATTCTCTGAAGATTCGGTTATGAACAATTTTCTTGCCGTCAGGGGAGAGGTGAGCAAATCCTGAACGGAAAAGTGGCAGTTCTTCAGGTTGGGATGCATCTGTATTAGCATAAAAGAGCTTGCCCTGTCTTATATTCCAGCTTTTTCCTCTTCCTCTGAAAAGAATTTGTTTGCCGTCATTAGTCCACTGCATAATAATCTTGTCGGGACCCATTCTTTCAGGCAGGCTTTCTGAAGCATCCATCGAATAAGTTAATCTTTTTGCTACTCCGCCTTTATAAGGCATTGTGTAGATTTCTCTGTTTCCGTCATATTCAGATGAAAATGCAATTTCCTGTCCGTCGGGAGAAAATCTCGGATACATTTCAACACCTTTGGAATTAGTAACTTTTATGGCATCACCGCCACTTATAGGAGCAACATAAACATCGCCGCCGTGAGTGAATGTAACGTGTGTAGCAGAAGAGTTAGGATACCTCAAAATCCTTGCTTCATCAGCAAAAGCATTGTTAAATGCAACAAACAAAATGAGCATCAGAAAAAATTTTTTCATAATTCTTTTCCATAATTTATAATAAACAAAATATCAATTTCCAATTAAACAGATATAATCACTATTTTACGATTATTATCAATAATTATTAGATTTTAAGGATTGCAAATTGATAAATCTATCATTATCAAATGCAGGGTTAGATTATTTTATCTATTTTCTTCCTTTTTTATTTAGTTCTATTTGATTATTTTTATATATTATTTAATAGATATTAAAGATAATTTATGAACACTCTATTCCAAACATCCGTAATTAAGAAATACGTTGCTGAACTGGATTCAGTTCTGTTAGATAATAAATATAAGGAATTTTCTGAATATTTCCATAATTCTGAAATTCAGAATAATATCCGTAATTCAAAAGAAGAGCAATTTCAGGAAGGATTTTTCCGGGAATTATTTGTAAATATTTTTGGTTATACTCTCAATCCAAATCCTGATTATAACCTCATTACCGAACAAAAAAACGTCGATGACAGTAAAAAATCCGATGGAGCAATACTCAAAAATAATAATGTAACCGCAGTAATTGAATTAAAATCTACTGCAACCGTTGATTTGGATAAAATCGAAATTCAGGCTTTCGGTTACAAAAATCATAATCCTAATTGCAATTATGTAATTACTTCCAATTTCGAGAAAATTCGCTTTTATATCGATAATGCTGTGGCAAAGCTCGAATTTAATCTGTTTACACTTACGAGGGAAGATTTTAACCTTATGTGGCTTTGTTTGGCAAAGGATAATTTGCTGAATGCTCTTCCATTGCAGATGAAAAGAGCTTCTTTGTTGCAGGAAGAAAATATTACAAAGCATCTCTATTCTGATTATGCAAAATTCCGAAAAGCAATTTTTGAAAATATAATCTCAAATAATCCTGAAACAGATAAATTGCTTTTATTCAATAAAACTCAAAAATTGCTCGACAGATTTTTATTCATATTTTTTGCAGAGGACAGAAATTTATTAAATCCAAATTCCATTAGCAATATTCTTGCAGACTGGAAAAAGCTCAAAGATGAACTTGATGTTTATATTCCTCTTTATGACAGATTTAAACAATATTTTGGTTATCTGAATATCGGGAAGAAACTCAAGCGTACAACTGATAACCTACTTCCAACGGCTAAAGCCGTTGGTTGCACAGATGAAACAAGCACATCCGCAACCGACGGCTTCAGCCGTAGGCAAAGTGAGATAAGTACCAATCATTACGAAATATTTGCTTATAATGGTGGGCTGTTTGCTCCTGATACTCTGCTTGATGAGCTGAAAATAGATGATGATATTCTGTATCAGCATACATTGAAACTAACAAATTACGATTTTGAAACTGAAATTGATGTAAATATTCTGGGACATATCTTTGAACATTCTTTGAATGAAATTGAGGAAATACAATCTGAAATACGTGGTGAAACAACAGACAAAAAGCAATCCAAACGCAAAAAGGACGGCATTTATTACACTCCGAAATATATTACCAAATACATAGTAGAAAATACCGTTGGCAAACTCTGTGAGGAAAAGCAGGTAGAACTGGGTTTAGATTATAACCACAGTGATGACAGAAACCGCAGGTACGAAAAAGAATCGAAAAATAGAAACCGCAGGGTTAACCCTGCGGTTCTGAACAACAACCCTGTGGTTGATAAAAATGTATCTCCTGACGAAAGTGCATTGTCAAAATCTGAAAAATCGGACTTGCTCCAAAGAATAGAAAATTACCGTGAATGGTTACTCGAAATAACAATACTCGACCCTGCTTGTGGTAGTGGTGCATTTCTCAATCAGGCACTTGAATTTTTGATTGAGGAGCATCAAA
>CAZIXJ010000230.1:1499-5291 GCA_964542835.1 uncultured Hyphomicrobiales bacterium | reverse complement strand
ATACAAGATAAAATATCTGATTCCCACCTGTGTCGATTTTATCGGTAAACTCCGATTTGGGAATCCCATTGCGAAACCTGTGCTGCACTTCGACAGGCTCAGCAACCGCCTGTCGAAGTATCGGAGTTTCGCAATGAGAAAACATATAGTTCTTATGAAATATATTATACGATTGAAAGTAACTTGGTATAAGTCAAATTGTGTAAAAAACTCCTTTTGCTGGCAAAGTTGTCTTGTAGTCAGGTATATCGAATGTTTAATATAATTTATAAATTACAAAAATCAATACTAAATATTAAAAAAATTGCTCAAATATCAATTATATCAGTAACAACTAAAAATAAAATTAGTTTTTTATTGTCAAATAGTAAAAAAACAAATTGTTGTATTTTTATTATATACTGTATGCCTAAGAAAAAAAGAAATTTAATTGGATTTTTTCTCAATATAATTGAGAAAACCGGAAACAAACTTCCGCATCCGGCTACAATATTTGCTTTGCTGGCAATATTTGTAATTTTAATATCCTGGCTTATTTCAGCAATCGGATTATCCACTACTAATCCCATTACGGGAGAAGAAATTTTACCAATGAACCTTATGTCACAGGAAGGACTGCATAAAATCCTAGCCAATATGGTAACAAATTTCACGGGATTTGTACCGCTTGGTACAGTGTTGGTAGCAATGCTGGGAATCGGTATAGCGGAAAGAAGTGGACTTATAGGCACTACATTAAGGTTATTTGTATTATCATCTCCAAAAAAACTTCTTACATTTGTAATAGTATTTTCAGGAATTCTATCAAATATGGCAAGTGAAGTTGGCTATGTATTGCTTGTGCCTCTTGGGGCAATTATATTTATGTCTATTGGGAGGCATCCACTAGGAGGTATAGCCGCAGCATTTGCAGGAGTATCAGGTGGATACAGTGCAAACGTTGTGCTTGGCACTCTTGACCCCTTGCTTGCCGGACTATCCGAAGAAGCTGCAAGAATGATAGACCCCGCTTACACGGTGAACCCTGCCGGCAATTATTATTTTATGCTTACATCAGTGCCATTAATCTCTTTAATGGGTACTTTGGTAACTGAAAAAATTGTAATGCCAAGACTTGGTGAATACACTGGAGATGCCGAACAGGAAGAAATCACTCTGTTAAATAAAGAGGAGAAAAAAGGATTAGTATATGCCGGAATATCGGCTATACTTCTTATTCTTTTTTTAATACTCGGCACGATACCCGAGCAGGGGTATCTTAGAAATCCGGACACAGGAAGTTTACTTGACTCTCCATTTCTTTCAGGTATTGTAGCATTCTTATTTCTGGGTGCTGCAATTATGGGAATCGCTTACGGAATAGGTGCAGGTACATTGAAAAATGACAGCGATGTAATGAAGGGAATGGGCAAGTCTATGGAATCAATGGGTATATATATTGTAATGGTATTTTTCGCAGCACAATTTGTAGCATTTTTCAAATGGACTAATATCGGAGTAATTTTTGCTGTGGAAGGAGCATCAGCACTTGAAACTTCAGGGCTTGGTCCTATACCTCTTCTCATAGCATTTGTTATACTTTCGGGTGTAGTAAATCTTATAATGGGTTCTGCTTCGGCAAAATGGGCGTTGATGGCTCCGGTTTTCATCCCTATGTTCATGCTGCTTGGGTATTCACCGGAATTAATTCAGGTTTCATACAGAATAGGCGACAGCGTTACTAATATCATATCACCTATGCTACCATATTTTGCATTAATTGTAGCATTTATGCATAAGTATGACAAAAACGCAGGCATAGGAACAATAATTGCGACTATGCTGCCATATTCTTTTGTGTTTTTTATAGGATGGAGTATTTTGCTTATTATCTGGCTTTTATTAGGATTGCCGGTAGGTCCGGGTGCTCCGCTTTTTCTTGAATAGTAACACTAATATTTTGGAATTATTTATTACTCTGACCATATGTAAATAATTCTAAAGGTAAATTCAAAACTTTGTCAAGAATTTGTATTGGTTCAGCGTGAAACGAACAAACGCATAAGCCAAAAAATGTAAACACATTACTACTACTAATAATAAATTTTACGCAGCCTCTCCGATTTCGCAATGGGATTCCCAAATCGGAGAGACTGTATGAAAACGATGAAATCCAAATATTATGAAAAAATGTAATCTTCTAAAACTCCCTCTCCCACTGGGATAGCCTTAAATTAAGCACCGGAAAATTTAAGGAGTGAGGGTCAATATGAATTTGCATTTTTTGACTTTTCACACACCCTCTAAATCACGGGGCAATTGATATTACAGAAATTTCTACACCTTTCCACTGCCGGCGGAGGAACTAAAGGGGGTGGACTGTTTATGAGTCTAACGTTCTCCTCCGTCCTGTATGCTGAGACTCTCGAATTATGTGGACACCACATCCACCAAGCGAGACTTGATTGAGGATAGATGTCCGACACTCTCAAAGATGTCGGACATCTGTTTAGACAGAGCATATTATCATATGCCGGTATTTTATACCAAACTGGCAACAAGAATAACAATATATGCGTGGTAGAACAGTCGTCCTCGACTGTTTATTTCAGGCGAGAACGCCTAAACTACCATGATTATTAATGCTATACTTGTTAGCATTTTGGTTTTAAATTGATTATTAAGATCAAATTTTTGGTACGAAAAGATAAATTTATGGCAATAATTTTATTTTTTAAAATTATCTTACCGTATTACTTACAATTTGGAGGCTGTCCCAAGCTATTGAATAGCTTGAGTATATATGTAAAGTTATTTCACACATAGTTATTTTCTCAACAATTTGTTTACTTCATTTTTGTTGAAATATTTAGGGTCAAAGTCACCATCCAGCCACTCAAAAAAGTCTTCATACTCTTCATGCTCAACGTCTTCTAATGCTTCCAGCATATAATAATATCCCCCAATACCTCCACAATCTTCCGGTGGACAATTCATCCGTCCGGTAAGACAGATGGGGTATTGTAAATTATTATCCGGCGGTAATATTTTTTCTAAAATAATATCATGTTCCCAACTATCACCGAAGTCGTATTCGTAGATTATTTTATCTTTTACTTTTTTAAGTAAATCAGATACTTTCACGTTTTCGTAATCAACATGTCTGAAGTCATTCCAAAAAAAATCATCTAGCATTTTCTCTTTATAAAAAGTATCTTTTTTAATAAATTGATGTAAATGAGAATCCTCCCATCCCATCGCAGTCTGGTTAATCATATGAAATTCACGTAGAAATAAGTCTGAAGGTATTAATAATCTTCTCCAAATTTTTGGTTTGGAATATTTCAATGAAATTTGAATCTGAAATATTTTCTTATTCATTTGTTTTCCTTTCAAAAATCAATAAAATATTTATTAATTGAATTTCTGCACAAAAATAAAAAAACTTTTTGACATCCTTCCAATTAATGATAACACAAAATAATAATATCCGTTGATTACTCCAAATATTTTTAAAATCAGTTTATCCTCAATTATTAATCAAAAAATCCTTTGAAACCATCCAACACCAGCTTGTCTGCTAATCTGACATATTTCTGAAAGGCTTTGTAGCTCGAATGCCCCGAAGATTTCATTATTCTGCGATCCGAGCAGGATTCGAACCTGCGACCTAAGGTTTAGGAAACCTTCGCTCTATCCAACTGAGCTACCGGACCATTTTAAAAGAACATTCGACCTTCCCGATTAAGAAATCGGGACGCTCTATCCAACTGAGCTACCGGACCATTTTAAAAGAACATTCGACCTTCCCGA
>CAZIXJ010000230.1:0-1399 GCA_964542835.1 uncultured Hyphomicrobiales bacterium | reverse complement strand
TTAAGAAATCGGGACGCTCTATCCAACTGAGCTACCGGACCATAATCCAATAAATGTCATATTTCTGCAATTACATATTTTGTTCAATGCAAAAATAAGAAAAAAAGTATAAATGATATTTATTTTTTACATTTTTTCTAATATTTCTGCATAAGTTTCATAGTCTGACCGACTCCAAAGCACCATCCTGACTAATTTTACTTTATTGAGATTTTCTGCCATGCTTTGTATAGTTATTAATGCAATTTCGGATGCCTGACTTACGGGAAAACCAAAAGCACCTGTAGAAATTGAGGGAAATGCTATGGATTCTATTCCGTTTTCATCGGCAAGTTTGAGAGAATTGCGATAGCATCCGGCAAGCAGTTTGTCTCCGGGTTTGTTTTTGCCGTAAATTGGACCGAGCGTATGTATTACATATTCATTCGGGAGCTTATACGCTTTGGTAATTACAGCCTGCCCCGGATTAATCGGAGCAAGAGGGTTACATTCTTTTTCCAGTTCGGGTCCTGCAGCTTTGTGTATTGCTCCTGCTACGCCTCCTCCGGGAAGTAGCTCTGCGTTAGCTGCATTTACTACTGCGGCAATATCACTTTGAGAAGTAATATCTCCTTTTTTCAATTCCAATTCAATTTTTCCGATATTTTTCTTCATATTTGTAATATATAATGGTTAAAAATAAACTCGTCTGTTAATTCTGAAATCAATTACTATTTCGCATTCAGGTATTTCTACTATAAACTCACCTGCAGGATTGATAAAACCGTGCTTTCCTGATTCTTTGTCAGAAGCCCATGCCAGTCCGTTTTTGAATTCTTCGGCATATGTAAATGTATGCTCAATTACTTTATTCCCTAATGGATCAATATAAAAATATTCATCGTCTTTGCTTACTACTCCGATACCAAACTCAAATCCTTTTGCCGTTTCATATTGAAAATTAACTGTAAGTAATCCGCTTTTGTTAATTACACCCCAGATTGGTTCGTATGTATCAGTTGCTCTTCCCACAAAGCAATGCCCATCCTGAAAATGCTGAGCAAAAGCATATGCAGGTCTTATTACATAATCGCCTTCTTTATTTATAAATCCCATTTTACCATCTATATTTACGGAAGCCAGTCCTTCGGAAAATCTTTTAGCCTCATCAAACTTTGGCTCTATTACAACTTTTCCTGTGGTATCAATATATCCGAAAAGGTATTGTTTGCTTGATACCGGAGCTAATCCCTCAAAATAAGGGTAGCCCACAAGACTGTCCAACTTGAAAAGGAATTCACCGTTTTTATCAATAAAGCCTCGTTCCTGTCTGTTCATTATGTATGTTTTGCCTTCGTTATAGTCTATTGCATCGAGATATTCAGGCTCTATTATGAAATTGCCTTCTTTATCAATTATT
>CAZIXJ010000229.1:0-5317 GCA_964542835.1 uncultured Hyphomicrobiales bacterium | reverse complement strand
CTTATATTCCAATATCACAGATACCTGAAGAGGCAAGAGGGTTGTTACGTGATAAAGAAAGATACATCCATGCTGAGGATACATTGAGAGCAAGAGGTTGGGTAAGAGAAAACGTAAAACTAACAGAATCTGTAAATTTCAATAAGATTCGGCGCCAGAAAAGATTAGCTGAACTCAGAAAAAAAGCGAAAGAAGATTCATTAAATAATAATGTAATTAAAAACACTGATATTGATGAAATTAAACAAAAATTAGAATATCTTGAAAATGAAGAGATTAAAATTCAAAATGATGAGCCTCCTGAAAATCATTAATAATCTTTCATTACAATATTTTTCTCTTTTAATATTTAATAACTCTGATGTATGACAATATATGTCAGTCATTTTCATATCTTTGTAAAATTATTTTACAGACCATTTTTACAATAAGGAATTATTATGAAAAAAATTATTATAGCATTACTTATTGCAGTATCAGGGCTTTCTGCCCATCAGGGAGAAGATTTAAGGATTGCTTCTTTTAACATACAGGTATTTGGACAATCGAAAATGCAAGATACAATGGCAATGAAATACATTGTGGATATTATCAGAAGATTTGATATTGTTGCTATTCAGGAAATAAGAAGCAAAAAGCAGGATGTAATGCCAAGACTTATAGAAATGCTCGGCGAAGAATACTGGGATTACGAAATATCTCCAAGACTTGGCAGAACACGCTCAAAAGAGCAGTATGCTTTTGTTTACAGAAAAGATTACGTAACTATTGATACATGCTTTATGATTGGTGATAAAAATGATTTGCTCCATCGCGAACCTTTCTATTGTTCCTGCAAATCTGAAAACTTTGATTATTACCTTGTAAATATTCATACAGACCCCGATGAAGTGGAAGAAGAAATAAATGTAATGGATGATGTATTGAATTTGTTAAAAGAAGATGAGCCTGATACCATTATACTCGGTGATTTGAATGCCTCTCCCGATGAATTTGATGAATTGGGGCTGGTGGATGACGTTACCTGGATAGTGGACAGTGAAACTATGACAAACGTTCGGGAAACTAAGAATTATGACAATTTTGTATTTATAAAATCAAATCTTTCCGAATACAAATACGGCGGTGTTTTTAATTTTAAAGATTATTATGGTATAAGCGAAGAAGAAGCTCTTAATATTTCCGACCATTTTCCGGTATTTGGAGTTTTCTCTACTGCACATGATGACGATTAGTATAGGATATTTTTATCATTTTCTAATTTTTTCCTTGAATATATGATAATTTTATTTCAATTTTGTATAATAAAATTATGAGGAAAATATTATGAAGTTTAATAAAACGATTTATATTGAGAGAAAAGAAATTTCTGAGTATTCACCGGTATTTATCATAGCAGAAGCCGGAGTGAATCACGGCGGTAATATGGATATTGCCAAAAAGCTGATTGATGCAGCAAAGGAAGCAGGGGCTGATGCCGTTAAATTTCAGGCTTTTAAGACCGACCATCTTATTCTGGAAAATGTCGAGAAAGCACCATATCAGCAATCTACTACCGAAATGAGTGAATCTCAGTATAATATGCTGAAAAAACTTGAAGTTACAAAAGAGCAAAATGTAGAACTTCTCGAATATTGCAGAACAAATGACATAATTTTTCTCACTACTCCATTTGACGAATACAGTCTTGATGAACTCGATTTACTTGAACTCCCGGCTTATAAAGTAGCTTCTACCGACACGACTAATCTTCCTTTTCTGAAAAAAATGGCAAAAAAAGGAATACCTATTCTGTTATCTACAGGTATGAGTTATCTTTCAGAAGTACGTATGGCACTGGAAGAAATTTATCGTTATAATCAGGATGTAATATTGCTTCAATGCACTGCCAATTACCCGATTGAAGATACAGAAGCCAACTTGTCTGTAATTAATACTTATCGGCAAAATTTTGATATTTTGCTCGGCTATTCAGACCATTCTACGGGGATTGGCGCCTCACCATATGCTGTTCCGATGGGAGCCAAAGTAGTGGAAAAGCATTTTACTCTTAACAAAGATGATGAAGGTCCTGACCACAGAGCATCGCTTACACCAGAAGAATTAAAAGATTATGTACAGACTATTCGCAGGGTGGAGAAATATATGGGTACACACATAAAAAAACCTTCACTCGCTGAAACAAAGACGCGAGCTTCTCTCCAAAAATCACTTGTGGCAACGCATAATTTGCATAAAGGTGATATTTTAAAGGAAGAAGATATTATCGCAAAGAGGACAGGTGGAAAAGGTTTATCTCCAATTTATTATAAAGAACTAACAGGGAAAGCCATTACCAAAGACTACAAAAAGGATGATTTGATTGATGAATAAGTATTATATAATTGGTGCGGGGGGGCATACCCGTTCACTTCTTGCTTTAATAAACCATCAGAAAAATATCAATATTTCCGGTATTTATGATGATTCATATAAGTCTGAATCGTATGAAGTGATTTCCGATGCAAAAGTAAAAGGAAGCATTTCGGATTTGCCGGATGACGGATATGTGATTATTTCATATGGAAATCTAAATAAACGTGAAGAAATGTTTCATAAGTATCTGCCCGTTATTTGCAAAGCAAATCTTATTCATCCGTCATCTGTTATTGAACAAAATGTAAATATTGGTATTGCAAATCAAATTTTTGCAAATACTTTTATAAATGCCTTTGTTTCAATTGGGAATAATAATATTATAAATTCCGGTTGCATAATAGAGCACGAAACAAAAATTGGCAGTAATTGCCATATTTCAATCGGGTCAATACTCGGTGGCAGAGTATCCGTCGGAGACAAAGTATTTATAGGGGCAGGCGCCACTGTAATTGATAAAATTAATATTTGTGATAAAGTTACAATAGGAGCTAATTCCACAGTAATAAGCGATATTGCAGAACCCGGCACTTATGTTGGAACACCAGCGAGGAGGATAAAATGATTTATATTTCATCCTCTGCAGTAAAATCAAAACGCATAGATGATGCCGTAAAAACACTTGCTGATGAAGGCTTTAAGAATATTGAGCTTTCGGGAGGAACTGAATATTATAAAGGATATTCCGATGACCTTTATGATTTGAAAGAGGAATACGGTCTGAATTATTTACTCCATAATTATTTCCCACCACCAAGACAGCATTTCGTTTTGAATCTGGCATCTTTGAATAATACTGTTTATTACCAAAGTATTGAGCATATTAAAAAAGCTATAGACTTATCAGTTAATTTCGATGCCGAAAAATTCGCCTTTCATTCAGGATTTTTACTCGATATATCACTTAATGAAATAGGTAAATTAATTTCAGGTAGTAAATTGTTTGATTATAAAAAATCAATGATTAGATTTATCAATTCAATTATTGAACTTAAAGCGTATGCTAATAATGAGGTAGAACTTTATATCGAAAATAATGTAATATCAAATGCAAATTTTAATTCTTTCGATAAAAAAAATCCATTTTTTTTTACTAATCCTGATGAATATTTTGAAATAAATAATAAAACTTCCATAAAGCCATTGATAGATTTGGCTCACCTTTACGTAAGCTGCAATACGCTTGGTAAAAATTTTGAAAATGAATTTGACAGTTTAATATCCAATACAGATTATATTCATATCAGCTCTAATAATGGAACAGCTGATACAAATGAAAAATTATCAGATAATCATTTGATTACAGATACGTTAAAAAAATATAATCTGAAAGATAAAACCATAACTCTGGAAATCTATGACGATATAGATAATATTAAGAAATCATATAAATTAACCGAAGAAATTATTTATGCAGAAAAATCTTAAATGTCTGAATAGCGAGCCTCTGTTATCAGCATGGCGAATTATCAATGAAAATGCGAAAGGATTTGTATTTATTATTGATGAAAACAACGTACTCAAAGGTATTATCACTGACGGAGATATTCGCAGATTTATGCTGGAAGGCGGGAACATAAATGAAGCTGTACGAAACGTAGTTTCTGATAAATTTGTTTATGCTGATGAAGATGCAACTGCCGATGAATTGCTTAAAATGGTTAATCACAGAATTAAAGTAGTTCCTGTAGTAGATAAAGATTTCAAACTCAAAGATTATTTCGAATATAAAAGTGATTTCAGAATTCCCGTTGCACAGCCGGAGCTTAACGGAAACGAACTTAAATATCTTACTGATGCTTTGCTTTCTACATGGATTTCAAGCAGTGGGCATTATCTAAACAGATTTGAGCAGGAATTCAGCAATTATATAGGTACTGAATACGGTCTTGCAGTATCAAACGGGACGGTAGCTCTTCAGCTTGCACTTCTTGCCCTTGATATTGGGAAAGGAGATGAAGTAATCGTCCCTGATCTCACATTTGCTGCTACTATCAACGCAGTGCTATATACCGGAGCTACACCGGTAATCGTAGATATTGAAGAGCAAAGCTGGTGCATTGACCCGGATGAAATAAAAAAAGCAATAACTGAAAAAACGAAAGCCGTAATCCCCGTTCATCTTTACGGTCAGCCGGCAGATATGGATAAAATTATGAAAATAGCAGATGAATATAATTTAGGTGTAATTGAAGATGCAGCAGAAGCACACGGCGCAAAGTATAACGGAAAGCGAGCAGGTTCATTCGGAGATATTTCTTGTTTCTCATTTTTTGGGAACAAAGTAATTACTACAGGTGAAGGTGGAATGTGCCTTACAGATAATGCCGAACTACTTGAAAAAATGAAAATCCTAAAAAATCACGGTATGTCTAAAAGTAAAAAATACTGGCACGACGTAGTGGGATATAATTTTAGAATGACCAATCTGCAGGCTGCCGTCGGCGTTGCTCAATTAGAAAGAATTGATACGATACTCAGGGAAAAACAGAAAATCGAAGACAATTACAAATCAGCTCTTGGAAATATAGAAGAAATAATCTTTCAATCTGAAATTACCGGCAGAAATAAAATAATCTGGCTCGTAAGTGCTTTGGTAAAAGAAAGAAGAGATGAATTTATTGATTTTATGCAGTCAGAAGGGATTGATATAAGACCTATGTTTTATCCCCTTTCTGAAATGCCGGTTTACAAAGATTATACTTACAGCAATCATAACAGCCGCAAACTATCAAAAATGGGAATTAATTTCCCTACGAACAGCGCTGTAAATCAAAAAGTATATGATAAAGTAAGCAGGCTTTGCAGGGATTTTTTTAATTATAAATAATCGCATTCTGATGATTTTCATTTTATACTAAGTTGCTTTCAAACATACAAGATAAAATATCTGATTCCCACC
>CAZIXJ010000228.1:4808-5319 GCA_964542835.1 uncultured Hyphomicrobiales bacterium | reverse complement strand
ATATATTTATTGCATGTGTATTTATATCAGTATCATTATATATTCTTTCTTTAAAATCATTTAATAAAATTTTAGTTAATTCTTCTTTTTTTAAATTGTATAAATATGAAAATATTTTTTCTTTTGCTGCTCTCTGTTTTTCTGTTCGGTAGTGCAAAGGCTCAGCATACCATATCGGGAACTATTACCGAACAGGTTTCCGGTGAATACGTAATCGGGGCGTCGGTGATGCTGCTGAAAGATTCGGCAATTACATCAGTTAATATCATTACCGGTTCGGTTACAAATAAATATGGCTTCTTCTCAATACCGGGAATAGAAAACGGTGAGTATTTTATTGCTGTTTCCTCTCTCGGATATGAACGATATTTCAAAAAAATTGAAATTGAAAATGATGATATCTCATTAAATATAGGGCTTATTAATGAAGATATCAGAATGAAGGAAGTACTCGTGGAAGCTGAAAATGAACGTGCTATGACTGATAAAATAAGTCAAATAGAAATCAGCC
>CAZIXJ010000228.1:0-4798 GCA_964542835.1 uncultured Hyphomicrobiales bacterium | reverse complement strand
CGCAATTTATCAACAAAATGCCTGCATTCGGAGGGGAAGTGGATGTATTCAGAACTATGATGCTGCTTCCGGGTGTGCAGCAGGCTTCAGAGCTTTCATCAGGATTGTATATCAGAGGCGGTTCGCCTGACCAGAATCTTGTATTGCTCGATGATGTCATTGTTTACAATCCTACGCATCTTGCAGGATTTCTGAGTTCATTCAACAGCGATGCCCTCCGCGACGTAAAATTAATCAAAGGTGCATTTCCTGCTGAATATGGCGGCAGACTCTCAAGCGTAATTGACCTGACTATGAAAGAAGGCACAAAAGAAAAACTAAGCGGTGCAGGAGCAATTAGTCTAATTAGCTCAAAACTCACTCTCGAAGGACCAATCAATGAAAATTCTTCCTTTATGGTATCAGGCAGGCGAATGTATCTGGATTTGATTCAGGCTCTTGCTACAAGTTCAGATGAAGAAATGCCCGAATATTATTTTTATGATTTGAATGCAAAAGTAAACTATAAAATCAGTGAAAAAGACAGATTGTTTGCCAGCGGATATTTTGCCAGAGATGTATTCGGATTTGATGATAATTACGAAGATTTTGAAATATTCTGGGGAAATCGCACAGGTAATTTGAGATGGATGCACATATTCAATCCAAAACTTTTCTCCAATTTTTCCTTGATTTATACAAACTATGAATTTCAGACAAATCTTTCCGACAGAGGAGATTCCGAGAATAATTATAACTCTCTTTCTCAAATTGCCGATATTATGCTGCGAGGCAACATTGAATACTTTCTGAATAACAATCATACAATCAAAGCAGGAGCAGAGATTACAAATCACAATTTTGAAGTAAGAGCATCAATGAATTTCAGCGAAGCGGATTTTGATTTTGTGAATACAGGAAATCTAAATACTTTGGATATGGCATTTTATGTGCAGGACGAATGGAAAATCGGTAAATTCAGAAATAATTTCGGTGCAAGGGCATATTATTTTCAGGAAGGTGATTATTTCGATATAGAGCCGAGATTATCCTCTGTTTATAAATACAATGACAATCTTTCTTTCAAAGCATCATTTGACATTGCTCATCAATATGTGCATCTCGTAACGAGAAATGATATTAATCTGCCCACTGACCTGTGGTTTCCATCAACAGCGGAAATAAAACCTCAGAAATCTATGCAGGGCGTAATCGGAATTGAAAAGACTTTTCTCAATGGCGAGTATCTTCTTTCGGTAGAGGGATATTACAAAAATATGGAAAATCTCATCGAGTTTAAAGATGATGCTACATTCAATTTCGGAATGCCAACTACTGAGCAGTTTACTTTCGGCACAGGCAGAGCATACGGTATGGAAGTATTTTTCAATCGCAGAATCGGTAATCTTACAGGCTGGGTTGGCTATACACTCGCTTGGACTGACCGTAAATTCCCCGAGCTGAACGACGGTAAACGCTTCTCTCCGAGATATGACAGAAGGCATGACATTAGCATAGCCGCTACTTATAATATATCTGACGGCTGGGAAGTAGGAGCGGCGTGGGTATTCGGTACGGGGCAGGCGTTTACTGTTCCTGACGGTTCATATTATATGACAGATGCAACTGATTTTGTATCAAGACAGAAATATCACTATTCAGACAGGAATGGTTTCAGACTGCCACCATATCACAGACTTGATTTGAATTTGATGAGAAAATTTGATTGGTTTGGTTTGCCGTTTGAATTTTCAATTAATATTTATAATTTATACAACAGAAAAAATCCTTTTACATGGTATATAGGAGAAGACGTGAACTCTCAAACAGGCGATTACGAAAAGAACGTTACACAGGTAACATTATTCCCAATAATACCTACATTTGGTTTAAGATTTGAATTTTAAGGAGATTAGAAAAATGAAATATATAATATTATCCATAGCAGCTATATTTATTTTCACGTCCTGCGAGCAGGTAGTAGATGTGGAACTGCCTTATGTGGAGCAGCTCGCAGTAAGAGGAATTATAGAAGAAGGCGAGCCGATTACTGATTTGTATATATCCAAAACCTTGCATCCGCTTGAAAATTACGACTATATGGATGAAAGCAATTATTATGTAAGTGACGCACAGGTTAGTCTGGAAGTAAACGGTGAAGTTTTTCAGTGTAATTATAATAAAGAGTCAAAATACGAATGTCCGGGTTATATACCAAAAGCAGGAGATAAAATCAAACTCAATGCAAAATGGAATAGTAAAGAAGTAACTGCAGAAACAGTAATACCTGACAGTATTGATGTTGTAAAATATGAATATGACATATATAAAACACCTTATGATGATGATGGAGAAAACCTGAGAATTTATGCCTATCTAAAGCCTCAGGATGGTTATGCTTATGCCGGTACTTGGAAATACAATCAGGATAATTATGATTACGCAAGTTACAGATATCCTCTTGTAAGAAGTACACTTACAAATAGCGAAGGTCTTATCAAAGTAAAATGCTTTGATGAAAGCAACTGGATCATCAATTTTGGAGAATTTAAGGACTGGAATGAATTATTAGAATATATAGAAATTAAAATTATTATTTATGACGAAGCTGTTTACGATTTTTATACTAATTCCGATGATTATTACGATGATGACTTCCTCTTCGGTTCATCCGGTCAAAATCCCGACTGGAACGTAGAAGGCGACGGATTTGGTATATTTGTGGGCAAAAATACTACGGTGCATGATATTGAGATAGAGATAGAGTGAGTTTGAAAAAATATGTTAAAAAAATAAGAAATATAATTAAAAAATAAAAATCATAATTTACTAAAGACGCTAAGATATCATTATTTTTTCATTATTACAATGTATTCATTGGTCATTGTATTGCCTTTTTTTCCTGATTGATTAGTCGGAGAATTTTTGGAAGGCATTCTTTTATTGGGAATATTTCTTTTAAAAGTATTATAATGAGAAAATCCGAATTCCTGAAATATTTCAGAAGTTATTTTATCCAGAGGAATAACCTCTCCTTTCACAGTCCTGTTACCTAATACATAGCAAACATATGAGTTTTCTTTAACAGCATCGGAAATATTTTTTATTGATTTGTAATAATCAAGTATGAAAGACTGTACTTCGAAGTATCTTTTATTATCAGATTCTTTAATTTTTGATAAAACATGGTTGCATGAGGTTAAATCAATAAAATCTGTTTCATCATACTTGGTACCACCCATTAGATTGTTATCAACCTTATTAGGATTTGGAAGATTCAACCATTGTGAAGATAGTCTTGAATACTGGCCATAAGCAACAGTCGTTCTTGAATCGCCATATGGCGGACTTGTAACTATTAAATCACATTTTTCCGGAAGATATGAAACAGGTGAATCAACGCATGTATTAAAGTTAAATACTTCAGAATTTACATTATTTTTAAATTTTTTTAAAAATGATTCCAATCCGCCAATATTCCTTTTTACTTTAGCAGCAAATATTTTCAAAACATCAGGATTAAAAACTTTTCTTTTTTCTTCTTTAATTCTAAATAGTTTAAATTCGCTGTTTCGGGTAAATGAGGCTTCTCTTACTGTTTCACTGAAAGGCAAAAGGAAGAAATCTCTGACATCTTTTTCTGTATGATTAAAAATAATTTCTTTTAACAGCGATAATTGCCTCTTCACATTTTCTGAAAACCAGAAGTCAATATTATCAAAGTTATGAATTGAGAATGTAATCTCATGTGAATTATTTTCAAATAACGTTAATCCTTGTGAATCATGATTTTTTTCAAACAAAGCAACAATTTTTTCAAAAGAATTTTTTATCGTAATCAAATCAAATTTTGATGTCTTTACACTTGCAATAAGTCTTGCAAGAGGATTTATATCAGTGCCAAAAGAATGTAGTCCATTTAATATCCCTTCTACCAGAGATGTCCCGGAACCACAATAAGGGTCGAATAAAATTGAATGTTCTTTTTGTGAAAACTCTTTAATTAATCTTCTTGCTATCTGAGGTATCATCATTGCAGGATAAGCATGATAAATATGCGAATATTCCTTTGTGTTTGCATTTGAGAAATCCCAATCTTTGTAATAATTTTTGTCTTTATACATAAACACTTTCCTATAAGCAAGCAGAGTTTAAAAAAAATTTCACCAATTTTGAATACAAATATAACAAAAATGGAAAGAGTAACTAATATAGAAAATTATGTTATTAATAAAGTCAAAAACTTGAGGCATGATAACAATATGTCGCAGGCAGAACTTGCATTTTTGATGAATGTAAGTAATGGCTTTATTGGTAAAGTGGAAAGCTATAAATATAGCAGCAAATTTAATTTAAACCATATCAATAAACTTGCAAAAATTTTTAATTGTAGCCCTAAAGATTTTCTGCCTGATGAATCATTGGAAGAAAAATAATGAAAAAAGAAATTGATATCCTGATTGAAGAGTTTAAAAGAATAAAAGAATTGGGTTTTATAAAAAGTAATAGAAGTCATAATACAGGTATTGGAAAAACTTTTGAAGACTATCTTAATATTGATGAAAATAATATCCCCGATGTTGATTTTTTAGATTATGAAATAAAAAGTCAAAGATTCCTATCCGGTTCAAAAGTTACATTGTTTACAAAATCACCAACTAATCCGCCAAAAGCAAATTCTTTTTTAAGAGATAAATATGGCTCTGCTGATGAAAAGCATCAACTTAAAGTTTTGCACACTTCCTTTTATGGAAACAAATTCAATACTTACAAGAATAAATACGGTTTTAAAATAAAAACAGATAAAAGAAAGAAAAAG
>CAZIXJ010000227.1:3208-5334 GCA_964542835.1 uncultured Hyphomicrobiales bacterium | reverse complement strand
TATTTTGTGGATTTTAATTCACTAAAACCACCTCTTTAATCGTAATCCTAACTAATAATGGATTAAAAATAATTTAAATTGAATAACGGAGATAATGATGTTTAAAAAATTTGTTGTGTTTTTTGTAGCTTCATTGCTTTTCTATTCGTGCAGTTCTACCAATGAACTGACTATTAGTGTTACCGAACCCGCACCTGTTTATATTCCAAAAGAAGTAACAAAAATTGGAATTATTAACAGAAGCGAACCAACTGAAAATTCAGGTCTCGCATTGGATATTGCCGATAAATTATTTTCCGGCGAAGGTATGACTCTCGATAAAGATGGCGCAGATGCCGCCACAAAAGCAGTTTTTGAAGAGCTGAAAAGAATGAATAAATTCAATAGAATTACTATTATAAATAATGCTTCTGTTGAAGGTAACGAATTGTCTTCATTTCCTTCTGCTATTAGTTGGAAAGATATAGAAAGAATTTGCCGTGAAAATAACGTAGAAGTTATTTATGAATTATCTTTTTATGATACTGATACCGATATTGATTATGACACAAGAAAAACCGAAGTAAAAACACCTCTTGGTGATGTGCCTGCTTTGCATCATTATGCTCACGTTACTACTTTTATCAAATCAGGCTGGAGAATTTACGATGCCACAAACAACAGAATAGCAGATGAAATTAAATTGAACGACAGAATTATGGCTTCAGGCAGCGGAATAAATCCCGTAAAAGCAATAGAAGCTATCACAGGCAGAAAAGCAGCAGTTATTGATATCAGCACACAAATCGGGATAGATTATGCACAGAGGATTCTGCCGTATCGCCATAGAGTATCAAGGGTATATTTCGTAAAAGGAAATGACAATTTCGAAAAAGCGAAAAGAAGGGCTCAAACGGGCGATTGGGACGGAGCTGCAGAATTATGGACTTTGGAAGTAGATAATCCCGATGATAAAATTGCCGGCAGAGCCTGCTATAATATGGCAATAATAAATGAAATAAACGGCGACCTCGAAAAAGCAATCGAATGGGCTTCAAAGGCTTATGCCGACTATGAAATAAAAGAAGGTATGCGATATACCAAAATCCTCAGAGATAGAGTAAGAAAAAATGAGATGTTGGAATAGAAAAATTTACAAAATAGGAACCTCCCGAAGGTTTTCACAACATCCGATGTTTACAAGTCATCGAAATTATTTTAAATATTTATAAATTTTGTTTTATATTTGTGTTTTATCAATATTTGATTTAGCAATATGAAAAACGAAATTATAATATACACAAGTGAAGTTCAGAATACTCAGGTAGAGGTTAAAATAGACCGGGATACTGTCTGGCTCTCATTGAATCAAATGTCTGAATTATTTAAAAAAGCTAAATCTACAATTAGTGAACATATAAAAAATGTTTATTATGAAAGAGAGTTGCAAAGAAATTGAACTGTTCGGAATTTCCGAACAGTTCAATTTGAAGGTGGTAGAAAAATAGAACGTGATATTGAATATTATAATCTCGATGTAATTATCTCCGTTGGTTATCGGGTGAAATCAAAAGAAGGTACTCAGTTCCGTATTTGGGCTACTAATGTACTCAGAGATTATATGCTTAAAGGTTACTCAATTAATAACAGAATGAATCGAATTGAAGATAGTGTAGATGATTTAAAAAACAAAGTGCAGGAGATTGATTTTCAAATTAATTCTAAGCTCCTACCCACTCAAGGTATTTTCTTAGACGGGCAAATTTTTGATGCGTATAAATTTGCTTCTGTTTTGGTTCGCTCTGCCAAGAAATCTATCATTCTTATTGATAATTACATTGATGACAATACTATTTCAATTCTTTCCAAAAAGGAAAAAGTTGTAAAAGTTACCATTCTAACAAAAACAATTACAAAGCAATTAAAAACTGATGTGAAAAAAGCAAATGAACAATACGGAAATTTCGAGATTAAAATATTCAAAAACAGCCATGACCGTTTTCTTATTATAGATGATACTGAAATATATCATCTCGGAGCATCTCTTAAGGATTTAGGCAAGAAATGGTTTGCTTTTTCTAAAATGAATAAAAGCTCTGTGGAAAATATTATAAATTCACTTACGGAAATATAATATGAATAAAAAC
>CAZIXJ010000227.1:0-3198 GCA_964542835.1 uncultured Hyphomicrobiales bacterium | reverse complement strand
ATTCATTTTTAAATGAAATTAAGGGAATAATAAACGAA
Source organism: uncultured Hyphomicrobiales bacterium (assembly GCA_964542835.1). Taxonomy (GTDB): domain Bacteria; phylum Bacteroidota; class Ignavibacteria; order Kapaibacteriales; family UBA2268; genus CAZIXJ01. The sequence goes on along the minus strand of CAZIXJ010000227.1, from coordinate 3,160 downwards.
TCCAGAGCTAATGTAATCAGAAGTGTGGATTTCATTAGAGTGCAAATGTACTGGAAAATTGGCGAGCGTATGCTGAAAAAATGGACTCCACATTCGAGGTGGGCTTCATCTGAAGATAAGCATAAAATAAAACCTCAAACATCATACAGAAACTTACAAGTTCTCAAAAACATCGGATGTCTTACATCTTCTGAAAAAATTCTATTATTCATCCGATGACTTCAAGTCATCGGATGAGTGAAATATTTTCTCTATCTCTTACCCTCCCGAAGATTCCATGATGGATGAATGCAGCAAAAAAAAATCCTGAAATATTAAACCTTTAAAAACTTTATCAGTCTATCAATAGTTGATTGAGCAAATTTTAAATGTTTTTTTAGGAAATTGTTAATGAAAAGAATTATTATTTTTATGCTGTTAGTATTGTGTATGCAAAATCTATCAGCGCAGAGAAGAGGCGGCAATCCTCAAAATATGCCGAAAAATGGAATAATATCAGGTCAGGTAACAGACAGAGGAGCAAACGAAGGTATTCCTGCTGCTTCCGTTTATCTATACAGCGTAAGAGATTCTTCTCTTGCTTCGGGTGCTATTGCTGATGCGTCAGGTAATTTTAAAATCGAAGAACTTGCCTTTGGGAAATATTATATGAAAATTTCTCTCATAGGCTATCACAACAAAATCATTGATGATATAAAAATTACGCCTCAAAGCCAAAATGTATATCTGGATAAGATTGCTATTGATATGTCAGATATTAATCTTGGTGATGTGGAAGTAACTGCCGACAGAACGAGGATTGATTACCGTGTAGATAAAAAAATTGTTACAGTAAGCAATGATATAGTATCATCAGGCGGTTCTGCCGTTACAGTATTAGAAAATGTGCCTTCAGTGGAAGTAGATGTGGAAGGTAATGTTTCCCTGCGAGGCAGCAGCAGTTTCACTGTATTTATCAATGGAAAACCGACTGTGCTTGACCCTTCCGATGCTTTGGAGCAAATCCCCGCTTCTAATATTGAGAATATCGAAATCATCACTAATCCTTCGGCAAAATATGACCCCGAAGGTATTGGCGGTATAATTAACGTAATCACAAAAAAGCAAAAGCAGAGCGGATTTAGCGGCAATGCAGAAACCTCTGTTACATCGCTCGGCGGTTACAAGGGAAGTGCGCTATTTAATTATAATTTTAAAGGCTTCAATATTTTTGCAGGTGCAAATTATAACGTAAACAAAAGGGAAGGCGAAGGAATATCACGGCAGGAAACATTTTTCGATGATAATACTTCAAGCTATATGGAATATGATATTTCTCCTGAAATGCAGCACTCAGGCAAGGATGTAAAACTTGGTATGAGTTATGAAATTTCTGATATGACTTCATTTTCTTTGGAAGCAACTTTGGGAACTATGGAATTTGAAAGAAATCATACATCAGAAATGCTAAGCATTTCCAGACTTGACAGCACAGAGTATTCTATCAGTAGTAGTGATATTTTCAGAGGATTTGACTATTATTCTTTATATTTTGATTTTATTCAGAAATTTAATGATAAAGGGCATAATCTGACTGCAAGCGTTTATTACTCATCCCGAGAAGGCGACGGAGATGACCTTCAGGAGAGATTCCTTACGGATATGAATTATATTAGCAATGAAGAAATTATTTCAAGTACAAAATCTTTAACTGAAGATAAAAATCAGGAAACCCGCATTAAACTTGATTATACTCTGCCAATTTCCAAGACGAGAAAATTTGAAGCAGGATTTCATCAGATAATGGAGCCAAAAGATGACAGTTATATTCTTGAAATGTATTCTCCTGATTCGGAAGATTGGACTATTAATGATAATTACAGTAACAGCAATACATTCGACAGAAACATATCTGCCATCTACTCTACTTTTACCGATGAACTTTTTGGCTTTAATTATATGCTCGGGCTTCGAGGAGAATACACTAACAGAATAATTGAAATAGTTGATAATAATGAATCTTATGAGATTGACAGATTTGATATATTTCCATCACTTCATATTTCCAATCAAATCAACGAACAAAATCAGATTTATCTTAGTTACAGCAGAAGACTCCAGAGACCTGGCAGCAGAATGCTCGACCCGAATCCGATTTTCAGAGACGAGTTTAACTATATGCAGGGAAATCCCGAACTCGAGCCTGAATATATCAATTCATATGAATTCGGCTATCAGAGATATTTTAAGAAATCTTATATCTCTTCTGAACTGTTCTACAGAAATACTACAAACATAATCAACCGAATAATTGAAGTTGATGAAAACGGCTTATATAAGCGAACTTCAGAAAATTTAGACCAGGACCATTCCATTGGCTTGGAGTTAATGAGTGATATAAGTATTTCCCCGATGTTTACTCTTAATGCTTCAGCAAATCTCTTTTATTACAAGTTAGAAGGAAGTGTATTGAGTAATGCGGTAGATGAAGAGACTTTCGTTTATTCGGGCAGGCTGAACGGAATGTTCAGATTTTCAAGAAGCACTTCATTACAGGCTAATGTATTTTATCGTTCAAAAAATGTAACGGCACAGGGAACGATGTCCGATATGTGGGGCGTTAATCTTGGAGCAAGGCAGGCATTTTTCGATAATAATTTAGTAGTATCATTCAATGTAAGAGATTTGTTTGATACCTTCAGAAGGGAAATAGAAATCGACCAGGCTAACTTCTATAATTATCAGTCAATGAACCCGATTTCACCTGTTTTCACATTATCACTCAGCTATAAATTCAATAATTTCAAACAGAAAAGAAAATTAGACGATGGCGGCGGCGAAAGCATAGAAATTGATTTTTAAGAATATGCAACCGACGGCTTAAGCCGTCGGTTGCACGCCATATTTACCTCTTCACAAACTTCTTTACCTGATTCCCAATCCTCACAAAATACACTCCACGAGGCAGATGAGAAATATCAATGCGCTCCGTTGTAGATACGACCCGGTGGGTCGTCTGTGCAGGCACAGAGGAGGATTTCAAAGCTACTGCCGGAAAGACGAGGCACCGCCTCGTCTCTACATTCTCATACGGGGCGGAAAACCCGCCCCCTACAAATTATTACTTCTTCACAAATTTCTCCACTCTATCACTAATTTTCATGCAACCGACGGCTTAAGC
>CAZIXJ010000226.1:0-5340 GCA_964542835.1 uncultured Hyphomicrobiales bacterium | reverse complement strand
GCATCATAAACATAAAGCGGTGTACCGAATTCATCTGCCAGTTGCCTTATATCATTACCATTTATCGTATTCATAATATTCTTCTCAAATTTGAATTAAAACAATATGCAAGATAATAAATTATTATTAACAGAAATAATATTTTATCGCTATTGTTTTACTTCATTCCCTTTTTTTTGAATTTTTCTTCATCTCCGGTTTTCATTTCACGCAATCACAGACAGCACCTCCTGTGATTGTGAGAGAATTTATTATGTCCACCTTCCGTACCGATAATCTTTCAAACAATTCTCAAGTCTATATCGTGCTTGAATGTCAATTCTCCCTACCTCTTCACAAACTTCTGTACATTATCCCCAAACCTCACAAAATACACACCACGAGGAAGATGAGAAATATCAATTTTTAAGGGTTGCTGAATGTAGAGGTCGTTGAGCGTAGTCGAAACGTCGAAATGTCCGTCATTGCGTACTTCGGTACTTCGGCTTCGTTCATTGCCCTTAGTGCTGTAAACTCTCTCCCCAAGCACATCATATATCTCTATTTCGCCGGATGCAACCACAGGGTTAACCCTGTGGTTTATTTTCAAAACAATTCAAAAAAAACATTTGCATTATTCAAGAACATTTTGTAACTTACCATTAATTGTTAATGAATAATTTGATAAGTTATTATAAATCTGCATTTTGCAGAATAGTTTTTTAATTATTTTTTAGGTGGTACTATGACAAAGAGTCATTACAGCATTATTTAGACGAATCGGACTTACTTTTAGTGCATTAATTGTGGGAATATTTATGTTTAATTTTACGGCAAATGCACAAACTACTACATGCCCGGATACTGAATTCCAGAAAGATGAAAATCCAACTACATATTCAGTTATTAGATACGTTAATGAAAATGGTCTTTATGAATTTAACGGTAGAAATTTTAACAGTGTTATGACTTTAGAATCTCCCGGCTTAGGACCTAACACTTCCGGTAATACTTTTTTCTATCCTAGCAGTTTGAGTTTAGTCAGCAAAAGGATTGAAAATAATATGATTACAGATGATTATAACAACAGCTACATAGACTTTTGGTCAAAGTCATCTGATATGAAATGGCAGCTTGGAATGATTTCTACGGTTAACTACTCTCTTTATGATGTTTCCGATCCATTATATCCTTATAATTTAACTACTTTATCAAAAAATATTAGAAGTGGACTTTCTTTTCACTGCTCAGAAGGTACGTTAGGTGAGGCATCAAGTGGAGCATTGACTACGATGGAAGTTTTCCGCATAATAAACGGAAATATGGGAATTGGGGCAGCCAATCCTTTACATAAATTTGTAGTTCAACCTGACCCGGATTGGGTAAATACTTCTGTTACGATTGACCACAAAGACCAAAATCCCTTTATTCAATTTAACAGAACTACCGGTGAAACAATCACCAATTGCCCTGATGGTGGCTATTTTGCTTATTCCTGGAAAATAGATGTAAACCATGATTGGCAAAGTAAAGGTTATTTGGGGGCAATGGCAATAAAAACAGCGGGCAGTGCAGGCTGTCCATACGAGGCTAGCACCATGAATACAATAGCAACTTTTACACGAGACGGTAAATTATTTCTTGGTGATTTGATTTATACAGGTTCGTCTCTAACTGAAGATTTGAAACTTTCTGTTGACGGTGGAATTGTTTCAAAAGAGTTAATAATTACTCTTGATGACTGGGCAGACTACGTATTCGAAGATGATTATGAGCTTATGGACTTGAACGAACTGGAAAGTTCTATAAAAGCGAACGGACACTTGCCGGGAATACCTTCAGCTGAGCAAGTAAAGAAAAACGGCGTAGCAGTAGGTGAAATGCAGAAACAAATGATGGCAAAAATTGAAGAGCTTACTCTATACGTAATCCAACTCAAAAAAGAAAATGATGTGATAAAGAAAATGTTAAATAATCAAAATTTGGAGAAATAATTATGAAAACGAATTTATTAATATTACTCGCAGCATTTACTATGCTATTTCCTTCTTGTACTGAAAAGCAAGCTACTGAATTTACTTATGATGATTATCTTTCATTGCAATCAGATGATGATTGGGTAGAAATTATGGACATTGATACTGTTCAGGACGACATTCTAAAAGTTAAATGTATAGATAGAAACTCTGTGGAAGGTGGTGTCATTATTAGATCAAAAGAAGATTTAGCAGATGTTTATGATTCACAACTTTTTAAGGATATTGACTCAACCTTAAATTGTTCTGATTCTTTAGATAATATAAATCTCGATTTTGACAATAGGGATTACATCTTAACAATGATAAACTCAACTCCTGCTGAATTCAAGAGAAGTTTAATGCTTAATGAAGATACAAAAGAAGTTTTGTATATTGTTGAAGTTCAAATGATAAACAGAACAGAAAAACTAGTATACTGGTCGGAATGGATAAGTATCCCAAAACTGAACGAGGGATATGAATTTAATTCCAAAAGAATTATCAAAGAACCAAATGAATAACAGGAGGTTATTATGAAATACAAATTAATTGTAATGATTATTCTCTTATTCAATGTAATATCACTTATGTCAAATGATATTTTTCAACCGATTAGTTTTGATGAAGATTTAAAAAACATAAAACAGATTGATAAAATTGAGTCAATTTATACTGATGTTCCTGAAATGGATATTATCAATTCTTATATTGATTCATTAGATAATGAAAATATTATGCATCCTGAGTTTTACGGATACGGTTTTAAATATGAAAAAGACTTACAAACAACAGGCACATGGGATACACTAAAAAACGGAAATATGATCTGGAGGTATCATGTTATTTGTCCGGGAGCTTTTTCTGTTAATTTTGTATTTGAAGATTTTCATATATCGGAGAATGCTCATATTTCATTTTATAATGAGGATAAAACAAGCCTTTTAGGTCCATATACAAATAGAATCAACAAAGTTAACGGTAAATTTTCCTCTCACTTAATTGAGGGATTTTCAGTATTTATAGAATTATTTGTCCCTTTTGATGAAGTTGATTATAATAGATTTACTTTATCGAAAATTGTTTATGGTTATAAAAATATAACACAAACTGTTGAAGATAACGAATCCAAAAACAATCCAACATTTCAAGGCATTGGTGATGCCAGCTCTTGTAATATAAATGTTACATGCCCTGAAGGTGATGATTGGTGTAGAGAAATATATTCAGTTGCAAGAATAATTTTTGATTATTTTGGTAATCATCATGCTTTTTGTACTGGTAGCTTAATTAACAACACAGAAAATGACTACACCCCATATTTCTTGACTGCATTTCATTGTTTAGATGATGATGATAATGAAATAATCAGTCAGTCAGAGAAAGATAAATTAAATAATTGGTCGGTACAATTTGGCTTTTATAGACAGTATTGCAGTGCATATGGTACTATGCCTACATACGAATATCATGGAGCTGATTTCAGGTCAGGATGGTCTAATACAGATTTTCTTCTAATTGAACTTGAAACTCAACCACAATCAGGTGAAAATAATTTTCGGGATGTGTATTTTAATGGATGGGATAAATCAGGTCAAATGCCAGATAATACAACTTGCTTGCATCATCCGGCTTTGGATTGGATGAAAATTTCTCAGGATTATGATTCTCCGGATACATACATTGCTTATCATTGGGTTGTTGATTGGGATATTGGTACTACAGAAGGTGGATCATCTGGTGCTCCCCTTTATACAGATAATAAACACGTAATTGGTCAAGTACATGGTGGAATATATCCTTCAGGAATATATGATCCATGTCATCCTGATAAATTAACAACATATGGACGTTTTGATTTGTCTTGGGATGGGGATGGTACATCTGAGACAAGACTGAAAGACTGGCTTGACCCAAATAATAAATTAGGTACAAATGAACATACATGGGATGGTATTAAATTACCAAATTTGGATTATGGTTGGATAATTACGTCAGGTCAGTCCTTTACAAGATATGCATATGATGTATTCAAAATAGGTAGTAGCAACACTTCCACCTTCAGACTAGAATCTGGTGGAGAGTTCAATATGCAGGCAGGTAAAGAAATACATATCCGCCCATGTACTCATTTTGAATCAGGTTCTGAATATCATGGGTTTATTGAAGACATTGATTGTGATGATATTGTTATGCTTAGCGATAAGGAAAGTGATTACAATCCATATAATTGTGGTGGGACAATGCTCAAGCAGTTAATGCCAAATGATATGGAAAATGAAATAGCAAATACACAAATCTCCATCATTCCCAATCCACTCAGCGACATAACTACAATTACCATATCACTTACTAATTCAAGCAATATCACTCTTGCAGTATTTGATATGCTCGGCAATAAAATACACGAATTTACAAACAATGAATACGTACAGGCAGGTCGCCACAGATTCACTTTTAATGCAGCCAATATTCCAAATGGTATGTATTACGTAAATCTAACTTCCCCTGCCGGCGTACTCACCGAACCTCTGATAATTGCGAAATAAAATAGACAAACTCCACTTTTCGGAGTGGAGTTTTATATAAATAACGGCGTAGCAGTAGGCGAAATGCAGAAACAAATGATGCAAAAAATTGAAGAGCTTACTCTCTACGTAATCCAACTCAAAAAAGAAAATGATGAAATAAAGAAAAAATTAAATGAGGTAATAAAATGAAAACTTTAATTATTTTGATCTCTTTAACATTCGTAATCTCGATTTTGTTGGCCTGTGAGAACTCTGTTAATTGTGTTGAAGAATTTGCAGGTATTCAGGAAATAATAGCTCCTGATACTGTAAATGTAAATGAAAGTCTAAATATAGAAATAATTTTTTGGCTGAGTTGTCAATCATTTGAGAGAGTTGAAGAAAGTAATACAGACTCGACTATCAATATCGATATTGTGGTTTGCGACCTTTTGGCTAATAGACCAGATCTGGCATGTACTGACGGAGTAGTTATCGATAGCTTAATAAAAGAAATAAATTTCACAAAAAAAGGAAAATTCAAAATCATTGTTAATGATAGCAGTAAAATTAAAGAAATTGAGGTGATTTAAATGAAAGAAAAACTTATTATTTATTTTTTTATATCAATATTTCTTTTTTCTAACTCTGTATTGTTTTCTGATAATTTTACAACTCATGAAATAATAGTTGAGTTTAAAGATGGATTTTTGACAGAAAACTACTTGAATTCAAAAGGTGAGTTTTTGAAAGCAAATAATTCCTTAATTACTACAAAACTTTCCAAAAAATCAAGAGAACGATTTCATAATTTCATCAATGATTCTACAGGAGAA
>CAZIXJ010000225.1:0-5357 GCA_964542835.1 uncultured Hyphomicrobiales bacterium | reverse complement strand
TAGCAGCAAAAACTCCATTCTCACCAAGTGTAAAATTCAAATCATCTTCAATCTCATAAATTGTATTTGAATAAAAAACAATAGAATCTAAATATCTAGTTGATTTATTTTGAATTAGATTACCGCCGGGCTTATCAATATAAATTTTTTGTATAAACTCTGTTTCAGTGGCAGTACCTTTTATATTCTGTTCTAAGCTCCCATTAAATTTCAGGATTTTGTTCGTACCGGATTCAAAAATATCTGCTGATGAATTATTTACAAAATCACCTGATAATGAAATATCTCTGTTTCCATCCTGATGTCTTATCTCACCGTTTTCAAAAACAAGACTGTCACTTATCGTTAACTCTGCATTGTTTTCTAAATTAACGTATTGATTTCCGCTATAATTAATTGTAAGAGATGCTATTTCATTAGGTAATCCGTTTCCTGTATTTTGAACCTGATTGGATAAACCGATATATTCAAAATTGCTTATACCTAAATCATTCCAATCATAATTAATAATATTATCACTTTGAATTTGTCTAATATTTCCTTCTGTCTGAGAGTCTTTATATATTCCATCTTGAGAACCAATTTTTAATTTACCGCCATTTTTCAATACAAATTGGTTAGTTTCTACATAATTTTCACCAGGCAATTCTAAAACAGCCATTCCATTTTCTGACTTTTCAACCTGCAAAAAGCTAATTTGAAAATCTGTCGTATCCATTACTATTTCATCTCCATCGCCAATGAAAACAATATCCTCATAATTACTGTCATTAAATCGAGGATAGTCTTCAATTGAATTGGAATTTAAATCATATCCGTCTTCACTATCCACAAATGAAGTAGAGGAGTATGACCATGAAGTAGTATCAGTCCAGTTACCTCCTGTTCCTCTCGAGTAAAAAACTCTTTGTTCAGGACCTGAAATATCTTCACCGACCATCATAGTAAGGGAATTTGCACTTGAAAATTGAGATTCAGCAGCAAAAATATCATTTCCTCCGAGAGATGGGGTATTAAAATCACTTTCAATTCTATAGTAATTTATACCGGAACCCAAATCTCTTGTAGTATTATAATCTACATTATCTGAATCAGTCCAGTCATCATTCTGATCTAAACGAAATACTGTATAATCATTTAGCGGGTCCGCACCGCCACGAGGCTCATCTTTTGTAAAATAAAGCCAGACTTCCAGAGTTCTGTTTCCCATAGTAAGAGCAGGAGTTAAATTTTCAGGAGGTGTAAGCTCCCAGTATCTTTGAATATTTGTATTTTTGCTGATTTGAGTAGAATCAAACAAAGGATGATTGCCATCAATAGCCTGTACTTCCATAAGTCCGTCCGAACCTCCGCTACCCCCTCTGTTCCTGGCTAATCTTACAGGAGAATATTTGGTTTGAGTGCCTACAGGATAAATCCTGCCTGCATCAGTTCTTGAAAAGAATCTTATCAATCTTCCTTCTACCCATCCGTATTTTGGTATATGCAATGAATCAAATCCCGGGTCACCTTCACTTCCGCCGCCTCGCCCTACTCTTAGTACATTATAAGTTCCGCCGTCTCTGTCATATACATTCATATATTTATTAAAAGTTGCCATATCAAGATTTGCGCGATTTGCAATCGTAATTATTAATTGTGGCACTTCGATATTTTCTTTGGAAATCACCTTTCCGGCTGACTTATTCAATGTAAATCTGTTAAAAATCAGAGGTGAAGTAGTATCGGAACCTTCTCTTTCTACATATTGATTATTTCCTCCGTTAAAAATAAATACACCTTCTAAAACAGTAGTATCACTTGAGCTGGTATTTGGTGGTGTGCTTGAAAATGGTACTGTATTTCGTTGAGTTCCGGGGTCAAAAGTAGCATTTTCACCAAATCTTAGATTACCCATAATTTTCAATAAAACATTACCGAAATCAGCATCGCCATCGGCATGATATACACTGTCAATAGCTTGAATTATTCTGTCAGTTCCCGGAAAATCCAAAGTTCCCGAAGGTTTGTCAATTTTTAAAGTTAATAAAGTACCGGGTAGTCCATTTCCGGAAGATTGGTCACCATCACCATTAAAAATAAAATGTCCTCTGTCATGATTATTATAGTTATATTCTCTTGTTGATGTTCTTACATTCCCGTCATTAGCAGAATTCTGCAAACCTCCGCTATGGCCTACTCCTACAGCTGCACCACTATCTAATCTGAATGTACCGCTACCGTCAATTATATAATCCTGTAAATTAAAGTATCCGTTAGCATTACTGTTACCTGCTACTTCTACAATAATGCTTCTATTGGCATCTACTGTATGATCTTGGTCAGGTCTTAATGCTGTTTCAGGAGAATCATATCCGGCAGTTGACCAAATATCTTTATTACTGAAGTTTCCGTCATCAGTACTGTAATACGTAAATATCAAAGGTTCACCCACTATAAAAAACTGGCTTTTATTATTGGATAATTCATTTATATTTTCCAATACAATAGATGTAGGATTTCTTACTTCAATATCAGGCCTGAACCAGTTACCTGTATTTGTAGTTGAGTCTCTTCTTCTTCCTTCGTATAGCTGGGCATTTCCTCTTCCGACTGTATCAGATGCAGGGAATTCTAATGTAAGATCATAATTTCTGGATGAACCGAGTTTGAATCTTTGAGATGGAGATACAGTTGTATCAGGAGTAATAACCCAAACTTTTTTTACATTTTTTGTAGTATCAAGTGCAGAGCCATCAGGAGTATTTGTGTTTATAACAGTATGGTCAATATTATCAGCACTTAAATCATGCTCCACAAAAACATCCACATATCCCGGAGCGCCACCAAATCCATTTATATCCATAGTTACAGGTGCAAAATCATCACCATATCCGACTTTAAAATCCTGAGAATCAGAATCCTCCTGAAATTTCATCCGCAATCTGCCGTCCACATGCCCGGGATTTGCTCCGGGGCGTTCTATCAGACCATTAACAATTATTGGTTTATTAAGTACATCGGAAGAATTTCTTCCACCAATATTTCCTGAAATTAATCTCAGATTATTATCTGTTACAATAAGCGAGTCGCCATCAATATTAACATTTTCGGCGGATTTGTTAATAACTATATCGTAAAATGTTCCACTACCGTTATTAATAAAATTTTGTGCTTCTGCATCTATAAAATATATTTTTCCACTGTTGGAATGAAAAGTTCCCTGATTAATAAAATCACCTAATAATGCAAGACTACTGTTATTTTTTGCTCTCAAATTAGCAGGGTCGATAGTTAAATTACCACCGATTGCCAAACTGTCAATATAATCAACAAATCCATTAATTGCAGTTCCATCTATCAAGACATCATTAAAAACTATTCCTGATGATTGAATCTCGTTAGTTTTTCCTTCAGCTAAAAATATCACCTTTCCATTATCCGCTTCAAAGTTACCGTTAGTAACATACCATGAATTTAATATTTGAATATCATAGTTATTAGTTTTTAAAGTAGCGGAATCCAGATATAAATTATTTCTAATCAGCAAATAATCATCATTAGGATCAGAATCGTTTGGGTTCTCGATATTTTTAATTCCACTACCGTCTATTGTCAAATCATGAAATTTTAATCTGTATTCTATTGCAGTGGGAGATGCATAGCCTGATTGTATGGACTGGTCATCGTTACCATTAAAAACTACGTTCGAGCCGGTAACTAAAAATCTGTCAGAAAGTGGATTCGGATTAAATGATAATTGTGATATATCAAAATCTCCTCCTATTCTTATATCTTCAGTTGCATCAAAAGTAATATAAGTATTTGCACCTCTGCTGCCTTCGATATTTACATTATTATACTGCAAAACAGCAGCTTCTCCCGGAGATGGTGCTTTAGAACCTGGTATTCTCAGGGATGATGTCCCCCCGAAAGTTACAGTACCGGCTTCAAAAACCGGAGATTTATAATTAAGCGGAAAAGTCTGGCAAACAAGTTCTCCACCTTTCATTATTAATTCTCTGTTTGTAGTGTCATTGTCTTCACCATTTACAGTAAAATCGCCATTTTGAAATAAATGAAATTTTCCATTTTCAATAATCAATGAGTCTTTTATTTGAACGGATTTTGATAAAGCTACGGTGCTATCTGCTATGCCCGTATTATTTATTATTAATTCCTTTACAATATCAGGCAATCCGTTGCCGGTATTTTGATTTCCTTCACCATTATAAATATAAATACCGTTTTGACTGAATATCCGTGCAGAATCAGCTCTTACGTTACCGGTATTTGCAGGTAATTTCGTAATACCATCGCTGCTTCCTATTGCAAGTCTCCCACTATCTTCTACAATTACAGAATCAGCCTGAATATAACCGCTGTCTCCCTTGATTGTTAATTGTCCGGAATCCTGAATTTTTACGGATGATAAATAATTAGATGCCTGATTATCAATAGTTATTTCTTTGCCATTGCCAATGAATACCTTTGCAGTAGATGTCTGAGGAAAAGTAGTGGCAGGGGCGCCCCCGTAGCCTTCCTGAGACCAACTGTTCTTATCGAAAAAATCCCCATCATCAATACTGTAGAAAAATGTATTTACGGCTTCTTTCTGCCCTGCAGTCCAGTTACCGCTTAATTTGAGTTCTCCCCCTATATTCTCTTCATTTACTTCATCTACACGGAATCTGTTATTGATAATTTCTATTCCAAATCCTGAACCGGCATTAATGAAATAAGTATCATTGCTGTAAAACAGGCATAAAAGATATTCACTTTCGGTACCTAACACTTCGTCATCATAATATTCGAATCTTACGTTATATCCTCCGGGTAAAATACTAATATCATTAGCACCAACGACCCAGTATTTTTCAAGTGAAACCTGAGGAACTAATACATAAGGATGTTCAGCGGCAATACAACCCATGGATAATTCAGAATTTGCCGAAAAAGTGGAATAACCGGCAAAAAACAAATATCTTGCCGGTGTGTAAAAATAATCTGTTATGGATAATGTATCATCAGGAGTACCTATGGGAAATCTATAAATAATATCAGATGAAATACTACCTAAATCCCCAAATTTTTTGATGATTTTGCCCATATTTGTTTTTGTGCCGTTTGTGAGAACAAACTTATTTTCATTGAAATCATCTACCAAAGGAGATTGGGAATAGACAGAATTTCTGTCGGGATAAATCATTGCATCTTCGCCTATCGTCAAATCATTTCCGTCTATATAAAATAAATTATCAGATATCAACCTCAGTGCTTCAGTTATTTCTATATCATTTACCAAAGTTACTTTTTTGGATGAATCAGATTTATTTACAAATAATCTTTTTATGGATTGATTTGTAGTACCATCTATT
>CAZIXJ010000224.1:0-5358 GCA_964542835.1 uncultured Hyphomicrobiales bacterium | reverse complement strand
GTTTGTTTATAGAGATTTCTATATACTCCGATGCTGGATTTGGAGAAATTGAAAAATTACTTAGTTTATTGCTCTTTACTGAAGTAATATTTTCCTGATGTATTCGAATTATAGAAGTATCTGTATTCACGTAAATTGTATCAAATCCTACTATAATATTATCAGTATTATAATTCAAATCTTCAAATTTATTTTCAATTATTTCTGCAATGTCATGTTTTGTTTCCCAGTTTATTCCTTTATTTGTTGATTCCGCATAGATAAGGCTTCTGGAAGAAAATGCTCTTAATGTATCATCTCTGAAATTCAAATGGGTTAATCCTGACGGATTGCCGGGACTTTTTAAATCGAGAATTTTTGAAAATTCTTTAGTTCCCAAATCAAATCTGTAAATGAGAAAAAAATATTTTTTATAAATCTGATTTCTCGAATTCCCACCGAGCAAATACAGTGAATTATCAATTATTTGGAAATTACTGAAAAGATTTTCATTCTCCAAATCATACTTCTCATATTGATTTGTATTCAAATCATAAATTAAAATGCTTATTTTATTCAAATTCTTATGATTGCTCATTATAAATATCTTATTATCATAAAGCTTCATATCAACCATAAATTCATTATGGAAAATATCATTCAAATCTGAAATTAATGTATCCCGGCTGTAGCCGCTATCAGTAATTAGATACAATCCATTTCCTGCAATTACACCTGTGTTTTCATTTTGCAGGTCAATAAAAGAAATTTTGTCGAATCTTTGGGTATTGAGCCTGTAACCTTCAAAATTGTATTTTGAGATGAACACTCCTGATGAGTCATTAATATAGTGAGTAATCCAGAGCGAATCATATCTTTGATTGCAAAAAGAAACGCTGTTAATTCTGAAATTGTCAAGGTTTGCAATTTTACTGTTTTTAAAATCATAAAAATCCGTGTAATATTTTTTTTGTTTGGATGTCTCAGAGTTATACAAAATCATATGGCTGAGTTCTATCGTATTATCATCATAAAATCCATTGGATTTGGCAACTATGAAAATTTTGTCGTGCAATATATCCATTCCTGTTATTTCATCGGTTACTTCAGGGTCTTCAAGTAAAGGAGATGAAGGAAAGATTACTGCTATTTCTGCCTGCCAGACTTTCTCGGCAGAAAGTGCGGCAGACAAAAGAAGCATTGCTGCAATTATAATATTTTTCATCATTTATCTCTCGATTACGATTTTTCTGAAATAGGCTTTATCAAATGAGTTAAGCCTAAGTATATACATTCCGGATGGAATATTCTTCAAATCAATCTGTTTATCAAAATCACTTGCTAATGCTTTATTTCCGTTAATATCCAATAATTCTACATTTGATATATAAATTTCCGAGTTAATAATTATAAAATCGGTTGCCGGATTAGGGTAAATACTTATTTCCACACCATCATCTTCGAATACTGAGGTAGTATCCTGATTTGGATGCCATTCAAAAGCTCCAATATCTATTGTGGAATTATAAATTCTTCTGTCGCCTTTCAAATCATAAGCAGAAATGTCAGGATAATAAGAGTTGTTTCCGGCATCTACGCATGGAGAGTCCCATGAAAGAATACGATAGAAATTCTCTGATTGATAAAGTTTGGGGTCATCATAGATGTTGTTCTCACTTTCTGAAAAGAGTGCCGTATATGCATCATTTATACAGGAATTGAATACTTTTACCTCTGAATCACTAAAACTAAAATCTTTGTTGTTATTTCTGATAATCGAATTCATAATTACAGGTTCAGAGTAAAATTCAGAAGAAATACCGTATGTGTTTTCTGTTATTGTACAGTTGATTATCCTCGGATAGCTGTTAACTGACCTTACTGCTGTATCATTAAGTGCAAAATTTGAATTGATTATTACCGCATCAGATTTGATATTATGAATGCCGTTTACATTTTGAGTGAAATTTGAATTTACTATCAAAGGTCGGCTTTTATAATTTCTCATTGCACCTCCACCTTTTGAGGCGTAATTATTATGAAAATTACAGTTGATGATTTTTGCACCGCCCCTGTAATATTCCTCATGTCCGGCATTGAAAATTCCCCCGCCACCCAAGGCTCTGTTATTTACAAATGTACAATTTTTAATGGTTGGGTTGCTGTCTCCGTTATTAATACCTGCACCGAATGAATCCGGGCTGTTTGGAACTCCTGAAGTTTGTCCGTCGGATATTACAAACCCGTCTATTACGGCAGTGCTGTCGAGTATCAATTCTTTATGATTATACATTACGTGATAAGAATTGTCATTTGCTCTGTCTTTTTCTCCGATATTACCGCTGAGAACTGTCAGAAATTGATTGTAGTCTCTGTCTTTAAGTTCAGGATTCCCATATCCGGGGAAACCACCGTACATAACTACGCCGTCTTTCATATGAAATGCTTTTTTACGTTCTCCGCTGAATTCTCCGGGAAGTTTTATAATCTTTTCAGGATAATAAATTCCTTCAGCTACATAGATTGAATCTCCATATCCCGATGAATCAACAGCAGTCTGGAAACTTGTAAAAGCGTCATCCCAGTTAGTTCCGTTATTAAGTCCTGTAGCATCAAGATTTACATAAATTCTTTTCCCTACGGTGTTGAATTTTCTTGTAAGGGACCAGTTGCTGGTGTCAGTATCATTGTACGCTCTTACTCGCCAGTAATAAACAGTAGTTTTCTCAAGCCCGGAAATTGTAGTTTCATTATCTTCAGACATTTTTGAGAAATATATTTTGTCAAATTCGAGATTAGAACCAAGCTGTATTTCATATTCATTTGCATTTTTTATGTCAGTCCACTCGAAATCCGAAGTAATATTCACATGTTTTTGCGTGTTTTTTGGATATTTTAATTCCGGGGTAGGGAGTGCGAGAAATTCGGGGTCAATTCCTTCGTGGTATTCATAAGCGCCAATATCTACTATATCGCCGGATTCAGGGTTGCTTTGAATTTTTCTCCTGAAGCCTTCGCCTCTTATATCCCATTCTTCCGTTATAAATCGGTCATTACCTTTATCTATGCATGGAGAAGAACCGTAAAGTGCCAAAGGATAATCACTTTCCTGAGCAAATTGCGGGTCTTTATATATACATTTAAAAAATTGTGCATTACCGTAAATATCTACATCACCATCAGGCAGGCAGGAGTTGTAAATCAAAGTGTAGCCATCCACACTGTAAACGGAATTGGCTTCTTTTTCAGCAAAATTGTCCCATATTATTGTATTGTACATAATTGTATATGAATTAATCCCATACACGGCACCGCCATACATTCCTGAATTATTTCCCGAAAAAGTACAGTTAATAATATTTACTCTGGCGCCCATTCTGATATGAAAGCCTCCGCCGAAAAACTGAGAATTATTATGGGTAATCAAACTGTTAGTTACATTAGTAATAGTACTTTCACCTGAAGAGAAAAACGCAGCTCCAGACTTTGCACTATTATTTGCTATTTTCGAATTTGTAACATCCACAAAACAAGTATCGCCCCAGTTGGAAATAGCTCCGCCCGATTCATATGCAATATTTTCCGTTATTTCGCAGCGGTCAATTGTACCATATGATTTGTAGTTGAAAATAACTCCACCGTAATTGGCTTCATTTCCTTTGAAGGTACAGTCGGTGAATTTAGTATCAGAACCGTAATTATAAATAGCTCCGCCTCTTCCGGTGCCTGATGCAATATTATTAAGAAATGTGCAGTTCAGAAAAGTACCGTTGCCCTGAAGAGCATAAAGTCCGGCTCCTCTGGAATTAGTTCTGTTTGCTTCAAATAAACAGTTTTCTATCATAGGGCTGCATTGTGAGATTACAAGTCCGCTTCCGTTATTTCGATGAATATGACTGTTTTTTAAATTTGCATCTATTTTTTCAAAGAGTATTCCTGCTCCTATGGGAGAATTGTTTTCATGGACTTCACAGCTGTCAATAATCAGTTTTCCGTCTATTGTGGTCATACCACCGCCGTCCATTTTGCCGGTATTCTTGTAAAATTCAGTATTTTTAATTGTCATATCGGCAAATTCTCCAAAAATACCGCCACCGGAAATAATTGCTTCATTACTATCTATAATGGATTTAGTCAGTACGAGAGTACCGTTGGTATCTACTTCGATTCCACCGCCAAATCTTGCCTTGTTTCCCTTAATATTTCCTCTTTCTATAGTACACTTTGAATATCCGTCAATAGACATTCCGCCACCGGAATTTCCTGCCTGATTTCCTTCAATTTCTGTATTTGTAACAAGTATTTCAGATTTATCTTTAATATAAATAGCCCCGCCGCTGTGTATAGTTTCATTTTCAAAAAATGTGCAATTAATGAATTCGGCATAGGAATTAAGTTCGCTTCTGTATGCACCGCCATGCTTTGCAGCGGTATTATAATTGAATATGCAGTTTACAAATTTTGATTTGCTTTCATTAAAATCCGAAACTGCACCACCGGACTGATTAGAATTGTTTGAAGCAAAAATACAATCCGTAACTTCACACTCAGAAATAAAATTATAAATTACTCCTCCATTGGAAATACTCGTATTCCCTGTAAATAGATTGTTACTGAGCGTAACCCTGCAACTATAATTATAAATTGTGCTGCCAAATCCGGATAAATTATTTTTCAATTCCGAGTTGGTGATTTTTATCTTTCCGGTAGAATTGTAAACAGCAGCGCCGTTTTTTGCTTTGTTATTTTCAAAAAGGCACTCGTCTATGAGTGTATTGCTTTCGAGGCTGTTAAATATCCCACCCCCGTTAGTAGCAAAATTATCTTTAAAAATTGTATTAATAATTTTAATACGCGGATTACCATAATTATAAATTCCTGCACCACTTGAAGCAGAATTTCCCTCTACCGTACAATTCTTTACAATGAGATTACTGTTTCGGGAAAGATACATTCCGCCTCCGGAAGAATGCACACCTGCACCGTGTGCGTTACCTCCAGTAATAGTAATACCATCCAGCAGAGTATTGTTATCAAGCGAATTTTCTATTGAATTATAAATTACGTGATAAGCATTATCGGTAGTATCTCCTTTTATGCCAAGGTCGCCGCTTAATACAGTAGGATAATTAATATAATCTCTGCCTGTAAGTAAAGAATTATCGTTAAGTCTGTAACCTCCAAATACCTTTACACCATTTTTCAGCTTGAAGGTTTTAGTTCTCACATCAGAAGAGTTAAGAGTATATTCAGGGAAATATTCACCTTCTTCCACTTTTACCGTATCACCATAATTTGCAGAATTAATTGCCTTCTGCACAGAGGCAAAAGCACTATTCCAGCTTCTGCCGTCATTATTATTATCGCCATCCACCCTTA
>CAZIXJ010000223.1:0-5376 GCA_964542835.1 uncultured Hyphomicrobiales bacterium | reverse complement strand
AATTAAAAGAAAAAAGAAATGCGATAATTTTAGCACATTATTATCAGGACCCCACAATACAGGATGTTGCTGATTTTATGGGAGACTCCCTTGCATTAGCCCAAAAAGCAAAGCAAGTGGATAATGACGTGATTTTATTTTGCGGTGTGCATTTTATGGCTGAAACCGCCAAAATAGTTAATCCGGACAAAACCGTCCTTATTCCTGATATGGAAGCTGGCTGCTCTCTTGCGGATTCTGCTCCAAAAGATAAATTCAAAGAATGGATAGATGCTCATCCCGGCAGCACCGTAATATCTTATATTAATTGCAGCTCAGACGTAAAGGCTATGTCCGACTTAATTTGTACATCATCAAATGCAGATAAGATTGTAAATTCCGTTCCCAAAGATGAGAAAATACTTTTTGCACCTGATAAATATCTTGGTCGCTGGCTTATAAAGCAAACCGGCAGAGATATGATATTATGGGATGGTACTTGTCAGGTTCACGAAATTTTTTCAGAAAAAGAAGTCATTTCTTTGACCGGAAAATATCCTGATGCAGAAGTGCTTGCACATCCTGAATGCCCTGATAATATTCTTGATTATGCCGATTTTATCGGTTCTACGAGCAAGATTATTAATTATGCGAAAGCAAGCGAGAAAAAACAGTTCATAATACTTACAGAACCCGGAATAATTCACGAAATGAAGAAGCAGGCTCCCGGTAAGGAGTTTATCCCGGTTGCTTCTATGGAAGGCTGTGCCTGTAACGAATGTCCTCATATGAGGCTTAATACTATTGATAAAATGATTTCAGCCCTTGAAAATATGGAGCCTGAAATAATAATGGATGAAAATTTGAGGAAACGAGCTTTAAAACCTATAGAGAAAATGTTAGAGTTGAGTAAATAGTTCAGTGTAACACACTATACTTTTCGGTGCAGTCTAAAAAGTATTGAATATGAGAAAAGACAGGGATGTCTATTTTACTAAATAATAAAAAATCAGTAGAGCGGACATTCTTGTCTGCTGAAGTCATGGTATTTCAGGCGTTCCCGCCTGAAGATTGCTAAACCTGTGCTGCACTTCGACAGGCTCAGCAACCGCCTGTCGAAGTATCGGAGTTTAGCAGTCAGACTTTTGCGGTGAAGTATGTTCTACCACAGACAGGAATGTCTATGCTACTAATTTATTGATTTATAGTAGGTCAGACATTCTTGTCTGACGTTGAAAAATTCATAGCTTTACTTATTAGTCAGCCCCGTCTTTAAAAAAAATTCATATGTCTTAAAGAAGCTCTTCTTTTAATTCAAAAAATTCTAATTCCATCTTTCAAAATTCTATTTACAAATCCTGATGGGTCATTTTTCCCGGAAAGTATCAATGGTTCTATTCTATTATCAATATTATCTGCCAGTTCGAATAATTTCGCAGATAATTCCCAATGGTTTTTATAAATATTATCTACAATAAAGGCAACATCAATATCACTTTCATTATTAAAAGTATTATTGGAATATGAACCAAAAAGGTAAACATTTTCAAATTTGAAAATGTTTTTTGCTTCATTGGTAAGTTCAATTAACTTTTTATTAATTTCTTTATCCATATGCCAAAATCTTTAGTTTCTGATAATAATCTATAGCAATATTCTTTTTCTAACTGTTTATAAATCTCTGATTTATAGGACGGATATCTTGCTTCAATATTCAAAGGCATTAATTTGTACGTTAAATTTTTAAATATCGGTAATATTTCTTGATTAAGCAGCGATTTTTCAGATAATTTCAATAAATTGTGGCTCATAGGTGGGTCGTTATCAATCTTAAAACAATAATAAGCCTTAATATATTTTTCAGCAGCAAGATGAGCTAAAAATCCAAAATGTAAATATCTTTTGGAATTCAGAACAATTTCGGCTGTTATAATATCTTCGTCAGCTAACTCTAACCAATAATTAATTTTTTCAGTTTTATTCATAATCAAAAAAAATTATGAAGTAATAATTATTACGTTTTATAAAAAAGGGAGCTAATAGCCCCCTTATTTTATTAATATTCTAATTATTTCTTTGGAACATTTTTCACTATTTCGTGAAGTAAATCCCAGCATTTTTCAGTTGTAGAAATCTGAATTTTCTCATCAGGAGTATGCACTTCTTCAAGATTAGGACCGAATGAGAGCATATCCATTTCAGGATATTTTTCACCGATAAGTCCGCATTCAAGGCCTGCGTGAATTAGTTCAATTACAGGGTCTTTCTTGAATAAGTTTTTGTAAATCTCAACTGCTTCTTTAAGAATCGGAGATTCAGTATTAGGTTCCCATGCAGGATAACCGTCGCTAAATTGTACTTTTGCTCCACCAAGCTCCAATGATACTTTTACGGTATTTGCCATATCCATTTTTTCTGACTCTACAGAACTTCTCTGGCTTGTAAGTACGAATACTTCATCTTCTTTTGTTTCAATTACTGCGAAGTTAGTAGAAGTCTGAACCAATCCTTTGATATCGGGACTCATTCTGTAAACGCCGTGTGGCATTACATAAAATGCATTAAGCATACCTTTCTGCATATCCATAGTCATTACTCTTTTCGGAGTATCAGTTTTTTCAGCAAAAACTTTAGCATTTGGTTCTTTCGTACCATATTCATTAAGTGTTTGCTCATGGAACATTTCTACGTATTTTTTGAAATCACTTTCAGCAGATTTAGGAACCATAACCGTTGCAAAACCTTCACGAGGAATTGCGTTATGCTTATTGCCACTGTTGAATGAAGAAACTCTGATATTAAATTTATTTGCTAAATTCCAGAGTAATCTGTTAAGGAATTTTGCGGCATTTCCTCTTTCGTCGTGAATTTCAATACCTGAGTGTCCGCCTTTGAATCCTTTTACTACTACTTCGTAGGCAACTGAATCGGCAGGAACTTCATCAGCTTCATATTTGAATGATGCAAGAGTATTAAGTCCACCCGCACAACCAATAGTAAAATGCCCGTCTTCTTCAGAATCAAGATTGATAAGAATATCAGATGTTTTAAGCAAATCCTGCCCGAGAGTCATAGCTCCTGTAAGCCCTGTTTCTTCATCAAGAGTACAGAGTATTTCCATATCGGGATGCGGCATACCTGACTCGAGTACTGCAAGCCCCATAGCTACACCTACTCCGTTATCAGCACCGAGTGTAGTACCTTTTGCTTTCACCCAGTCGCCATCAATATATACATTGATAGGGTCGTTATTAAAATCAAATTCAGTATCGGCATTCTTTTCGCATACCATATCCACGTGTCCCTGAATACATATGCCTTTGCGGTCTTCCATTCCCGGAGTGGCAGGCTTGCGTATTACGAAATTGCCTGTTTTGTCGCTTTCCACTTCATAGTTTCTTTCTTTTGCCCAGTCGTGAAGATATTTTATGATTTTTTCTTCTTCTTTGGACGGACGGGGAACTCTTGAAATCCCTTCGAAAATTTCCCATACAAGTTTAGGCTCGATGCCTGTCAGTTTGTTTGCCATATTAATTCCTTTCAATAAATTCTTTAAAATAAATAAAACCGTTGCGATACATATTATTTATGAACAATGTAATCCTGTCATAGACAGGTTCGATTTCATCTCCGTATTTATCTCTCATCATATTTGATATTTCATATACATTTCTTTTACCGTCAATTAAAAGCCATGTGCTCGAACCATAATCATCCAGATTTGCTTTCAAATACTTGTCTTTGATATTCGGCTGCAAAATAGTGCCGAAAAATTTATCCCTGTATTTGGGTACAAGCAAATTTATTTTGTCATTATCTGATGATTCATAGTCTAATTTCCTGACAGGAATTAAATCCATAAAATTAATTCCCTTAAATTTATTCCTTCGAAATAATTTCATAATAAGAAATTATAAATTTTGTTAATAAAAAAATACAAATTAAGAAATTATTTACTCTTTTAAAAGTCAAACTAATAATATGGAAATATATTTTAATATTTTTAAAAATATCAGGTAGTAATTATGTGGCATAAGATTTTGGGAATTATTATTTTAGTATCTGTAATTCTCACTTTATTTCTGATTATGAATGAGGGAGAGAATGAAATTGAAATAAGAAAAATAGATTTTAATGCATACGAACAAACTATAAACGGTTTTGGAAAACCTGATGTAATATTTACATCCGGCAATATACACAGTAATGATTGCGAAAATCCCGTGAAACCGGCTTATATTAAATTGAGCAAATATGATAATGCTTTGAGAATTACAGACAGCCTGCTAAAGATTAGAGATTACTGCTGCGAAAAATTCAGGGAAGAATCAAAGAAGAAGAAAATAAATTATCTTTACCAAAATATCAGAAAAGACAGTATAATATCTGATATGGAAATCAGATTTGAAGATGATAAAATATCAAATCAAATATTCAGGAATAAAGATACTATAATACAGAAAAATAAAATACCAAATAAAAATTCAATCTTCTAATCAGGGGGATTGAAAAAAAATCAGCATTGAGTAGTTAAAACTCTCTGCTTCTGTTGAAAGGTCTTCTGCCTCCGCCACCCATACCGTTAGGTCTTTCCTCTCTTGGTCTGGCTTTTTTAATTCTTAAATTTCTGCCGTCAAGTTCGGAATCATTAAGACTTTCAATAGCATTTTCAGCGGCTGCATCATCTTCCATTTCGATGAAACCAAAACCTTTCATTCTGCCCGTATCTCTGTCTTTTATTAATTTAACAGATTCTACGGCACCAAATTCTTCAAAGACTGCTTTTAAAGCTTCTTCAGTTGTGTTGTAATTAATATTACCTACATAGATATTCATTTGAAATTCCTTTAGAAAAAAACACGAAAAAAATTAATAATAAAAATACGTAATCCGACAACAATCCCCCTGATTAGAAGATTTGGATATTGTATTCTGAATATTTAAAAATGTTTTCAATTTATAAATTCCTGTGCATAATGTTGAATTCTTTGTACCATAGCCATAAGCCCGTTAGTTCTGTTTCCGCTTAGATGTTTTTCGAGTTGAAGTTCATTAAGAGTACTGTTGATATCCGTTTTAAGAATATCGTCGGGAGTTTTATCCGAATAAACAGCCAGCAAAATAAAAATAAGTCCTTTCACAATTTGTGAATCACTATCAGCAATGAATTTAAGATGTATTTTATTATCTTTTGAATAAGCATCAGAAATAAGCCATACTCTGCTCTGGCATCCTTTTACCAAATGCTTTTCTGATTTCTGACTGTCCTCAAATTCGGGAAGTTTGCTACCAAGTTCTATCAGGTAGATGTATTTATCTTCCCAGTCATCGAAAAGATTGAAGTTATCTTTTATTTCCTTAATATCCATATCAAAAACAAGTCTAAAACAAAACATT
>CAZIXJ010000222.1:0-5387 GCA_964542835.1 uncultured Hyphomicrobiales bacterium | reverse complement strand
CTGTCCGTATTTCATATCTTCAAGTGCATTATCAAGCCTCAGGATATTTCTGTTGCATTCATCATACCATAAAGCCATTTTCATACCAAAAGTCATAGTTTCTGCATGAATACCATGACTCCTTCCTACGCACAAAGTATGCTTATGCTCTTTTGCCCTTTTTGCGAGAGCATCTTTTAATTTTAAAAGGTCATTTTTTAAAATTTCTCCTGCCTGCTTCACCTGCACTGCAAGACAGGTGTCGAGTACGTCGCTTGAAGTCATCCCGAGATGTATGTATCTCGAATCTTCCCCTACGTATTCCTCTACATTAGTAAGAAATGCAATTATATCGTGCTTGGTAACCTCTTCGATTTCTGCAATTCTTTTAGCATCGGTTCGGGCGTTCTCCCTTATGTTTTTTACTGCATCCCGAGGAATATATCCGAGATTAGCACCGGCTTCGCAAGCAAGGATTTCTATTTCAAGCCAGATTTTATATTTGTTGTCTTCCGTCCAGATATTGCCCATTTCAGGGCGGGTATAACGTTCTATCATTTTCTTATCTTATTATTTGAAAAATATTCTAATGCAAAATTAATTAAAAACGATAAGAATATAATAATTAAATCAAAAAAATGTTAAAAACCATTCCCCACATATTTCGAAACACTTCAAACAGGTTTTCGAACTTACTCGTGCATTCTTTAAAACGTAATTATGCTATATCAGCACTCTTTTTGCATTATTAGGTTGATTCAAATCAAATTTTACTATAGACAGCTCTTCACCTGAATGAGCCGCCTGAAATGAAATTGTATTCCCTATAATTTGAGACCATTTACCGGTAATTTCAGTTGATTCGTGTATATGTCCGTGCATAGTAACTGCCGGCTGCTTTTTTTCTATAAATTTCTTTATTGCAATGCTTCCTGTATGCACATCCACCGGAGTGTAATCAATTACCTTACCATCGAGAGCCGCTCTGTCCAGATTGGTTTTGTAAGGCGGTGCATGAAACAGCCATATTGATTTTCGGAAATCAGTTTCATTTTTTGAAAGATTTTCAATATCTGTCTTGATAGTAGTAAATATAAGGTCCCGCTGCATAATGTAAGATGAACGGCTGCCTTCATAGGGATGAGAGCATCCCGGATCTACATATCTCGAAACATCGTATTTTTCCCAGTCTTTAAGCATAAACGGAGTAGGAGGAATGTATGAATAACCATAAATATTCATACCGTCTATGTGAACTTTTCTGCAACTTATGTAATTCCAAATACCGGCTCTGTCTGTATCTATTAGAGCAGGTTCGTAAGTTCTCGGGTCATCATTGCCGAGTATCAGAAAGATTTCAATATTTTTCAAATCCTCTTTAATAGAAGCAAATCGTGGAGCAAGGAATATTCTTATAAAATCATCAAATTCCGGCTCGTTGCTTTTGCTTATGGCACCACCAAAAGGCAGGAGGTCGCCGCCTAAAAATACGTATTTTGGCTTCTCTCTTCGAATCTCATCGAAAAGTTTTTCATATTTGCTTATTCTGCCGTGCAAATCACTTACAAAAAAACTATAATTCATTTATTATCATTCAGCAATTTTAAAAATACCTTCAAGTATAAGCGACTGAATATAGCTTACATCATAATTCCCGGATTTCATTTCCTGAGCTATAATATTGCCATATCCGCCGGTGATTATTATTTTAATTTTTTCATCGTTAAAATAGTTTTTCCTGATTTTATCTGTTAGCAGCATTATCCCGCCGGTTACAGAACTTATAATGCCCGACTTCAATGCATCGGCAGTATTAGTGCCGGCATACTCCATTTTACCGGTAGTCTTCAGGAAAGTTCTTTCATTAATCACGCCCGCAGAGTCTGCTATTTCATTTGTATTATGAAGAAGTGTATTTAATTGAGTAAAAACACCTGAAAAAATGGCTCCGCCTATTACTTTATAATCGGCATCCAGTGCATTTACGGTTACTGCAGTGCCACAATCCACTGTAATCAATGGCGGATTTGCAACGTATGTTGCACCGAGCATACCAAGCACTCTGTCCACTCCAATTCCTTTTATATGCCTGTATTTGATATGCTCTTCTTTTTCAAGTATTGATTTTACGTTAATAAAATCAATTACTTCACTAATTTCATTACTTTCGAGTAATCTTTCTTCCTGCTCACGATTTACAGATGAATAATATACCTTGGAATTATCAGGAATAAAACTCTTGATGTTTTTTATCCAGCTATCTGAATATTCCACTGACAAAACATTGTCATTAGTCATTAATTTTATTCTGCTGTTACCAAGATCAGCAGCAATAATATTTGATAAACTCATTCTTTTTTAATTCTCCATAATATTTAGTCCTTTCTTTAGCAAAGAGCTAATAAAAGTTTTCTTAAATAGGTATTTTTTTTAATCAAATATTTTTCTCTCCTTTTGTATTATAATTACGTAAAATTTATATTCTGACGTTGCGTTGATGTTTTAGAATTTCAGAAGGATTAAACATAACAGCGGATTCTTAACTGATATCAGAATAAGTTTATTCATTATCTGCTACTAATTACCGAACCTGATTCTAATTATCAGATTCGTTTTATTTAGTATGCTCTGCAATTTCAGAAATAAGCCTGCTCGTAATATCTTCCATAGCAGTTTCTACGGCAGGAGGTACGAGCATTATTTTATCATCTTCGATTTTTACCTTCGAAGAAAAAACCTTATTAAATAATTCTACAGGTTCTTTAGTAATCTGAATTCTTTCTATCATATTAAATTTTATCTTAAGTTCTACGAAATAGTCTTCGTTTTCATCGTCAAATACAGTTTTTACGTCCATCACGTATCCTTCGAGTACATAATCGGGAGCAATATAAGTGGAAATAGTAAATATTCCTTTTGAAAAAATTTCTTTTTCAGTCATTGCCTTTACGATATAGTCAGTAGCCAGTAACTCAAAATTTTTAATCCATCTGTGATAGAAATATCTTTTTATACTCCCTTCGGTATTTACAAGTAAGTAATCAGTATTATATTCATTGCTAATTTCAAAACCTCTTACAAGCAACGACCCCTCAATTTTTTTTCCTGCTGAAATATTATCATTATTAAAATCGAGAGCATAAAACTTAATATCAGGATAATCTGATTTGATGCTTACGCAGGAGTTAATCAAGCTTAGCAAAAAAGCTAACACCAAAATAGTCAGAGTTTTTTTCATAATGATTAATCCTTTTTCAAAATATACCAAAATAATTATTACCAATTTACGAAATAATATTATATTTAATAAACTAAACGATAATATGATATATTTTATTTCTGATTTGCATCTCGGACTTGAAGAAAGAATAAAAGACAGGAAAAAGGAAGATATGCTAATCCACTTCCTTGATGCCATAGAGAATGACTGCGAAAAACTAATGATAGTAGGAGATCTGTTCGATTACTGGTTTGAATATAAAACAGTAATCCCAAAATATTATTACAGAACTCTTGCGGCATTTTATGATATGACTGCCAAGGGTATAAGCATAGATTATATTATGGGCAATCATGATTTCGGACATGTTGATTTTTTTGAAAAAGAGCTAAAAATTCCTGTTTTTAGGAATGATGCCGAATATTTCTTTTACGGAAAAAAGTTTTTTATTTCTCACGGTGATGGAAAATCCAATAAAGATATCGGCTACAAAATTATGAAAAAAATCCTTAGAAGCCCTGTTTCACT
Source organism: uncultured Hyphomicrobiales bacterium (assembly GCA_964542835.1). GTDB lineage: Bacteria > Bacteroidota > Ignavibacteria > Kapaibacteriales > UBA2268 > CAZIXJ01. The sequence continues at coordinate 1,660 of CAZIXJ010000222.1, read as the reverse complement.
ATGGCTATATCTCAAATTACATCCTAATCCGGGGATAAGACTTGCTTCCGGCAGTTCCAAATCAAGCAGAAAATACACAGGCAAAAAAAGATATGGCATTACCGATGGGATGAGAGATTATGCACTCAAAAAAATTGATGAAGGATATGACTACGTAGTAATGGGGCACAGGCATAAAGCTGAAAATATCGAGCATAAAGACGGGCATTACATAAATCTCGGCGAATGGATAAAGGAGCCTACTTTCGGAATGTACGACGGAGAGCAATTCCGACTGGAAAAAGTGGAAAATTTTTTAAATAATAAATAATCAGAAAATAATTATGAAAAATCCTGCAAAAATAATTTTGATTCTTGCGTTAATTCTTTTTACTTCATGCAGTATATTTAAAGATACTGACAAAGAAGACAAAAAAGAAAAAATTTACGTGGCATCTGTGAGCAAGGGGCTTGGAGCGGACTCCATCTCAACTTCAAAATTTCATAAAGCTATGAATCTCGTAGCAATGTTATCCGGCAAATATGAACTTATTCCTCCTGACAGAATTGATTCAGTTTATAACATATTTGAGATGGAAGGGATAAGACCGAGAGCTATAGACATAGGAAGAAAAGCAGAAGCAGATAAAATTATGTTTGCAAGGATGAACAGGCTGCATAATATGCTGAGAGTGGATATTACTCTTTTCGGCACAAAAAACGAAGATAAGATAAATGAAGGAAAAGGGTATCAACTTATGAATTTTTATGATTTGAAAGCAAATGAAATGCTTATTGACCCGAGCCTTCTGATAGCCACTCAGCGGGCATTTGCCGATGTAATGAATGACTCACTAATGTTTGATGAATTAAGCGACAGTTATAGAGTTTATCCTGTGCCAACACTCGTAATTAGCGGTATGGCTTATATCGGGAGAAAAGATTCGACTGACTGGGATATTTATAACGACAGAGTTATTTCATCTTATGATGCATGCGAAACTATCTTCGAAGAAGCAAGAAAAAGCAATGATTTCGTAGTATATGACTTAGCTACGAGAGATTCAATATATGCTATGTTCAATATGTTTGGCATCGAAAACTATATGCCACCCACAAATATCGAGATAGAATCATTAAGGAAGCTGGAAACAGAATATTTCATATCAGGCAAAATTAAATTCGGAAAAAACAATGCCGACCTTCAGTTAATGCTGTTTAAAATTACAGATTCAAGTCAGGAAATGATAAAAAAAACCGAAGGCACTCTTAATAATGACAGTACAGAAGAATACAGAAAATTACTAAAAAAACTCACTCGAGAATTGCTGGAATTTTCAGAAGGATAAATAAATTATCCCTGTAAAATCACTTTTTAACGAACCAAATTAATTAGATTATCCTTAAAAATACATAATTTAAATAAAAGCAAACAATTAGAGCAATTTTAATAACAAAAAGTGCAAGGATTTAGTTCATATACTCAATTTAATCTTGCACATAAGAAATACATCTGTTCACTTTGGAAAATTGCCAATTTCTGCACTTTCCCCGCAGGCGGGGGTGTCCCGATTATATCGGGACGGGGGTGGACTTACAGTGTGTGAAAATCCTCCTCCGTCCTGCGTGCTGAGGCTCTCGAAGTATGCGGACACCTCCTCTGTTTACATCCCGATTAATC
>CAZIXJ010000221.1:0-5398 GCA_964542835.1 uncultured Hyphomicrobiales bacterium | reverse complement strand
CGGTGGATGTAGCGGCGCTGAAGTAGCAGAGCAACTTGCAGCTGATAATACAAAAACTATTACACTCGTAGAAGTAGAAGACTACTGCTTTAGCAAAGCATTTTCTGAAGAGCTTGGAAGAGTAGCAACTGTAAAATTAAAAGAAACAAGCGTAAACGTAAAAACTTCGGAATGTGTGGAAGAAGTTATCGGTAATGAAGGTAAAGTAAGCAAAGTGAGGCTTAAATCCGGCGAAGAAATTGAAGCTGATGCAGTAATAATGAGTATTGGTTATAAGCCTAATACCGAACTTGCTGCTAAAGCCGGTTTGGCACTAAATGACATAGGGGCTGTTATTGTAGATAATTATGAAAGGACTTCCAACAAAGATATTTGTGCAGTTGGAGATTGCTCACAGACTCTGGGATTTCTTACCGGCAGAACTGATTATATAATGCTTGCTTCTACTGCAACTGCTGAAGCGAGAGTACTGGGTTATAATCTTTTTAATATAAGAATTAAAAAGAATTTTATTGGCACTTTGGGAATATTTTCCACCAAGATAAATGGGTTTACAATGGCTGCTGCAGGCATTAATGAAAAGAATGCAGCCGAAGCGAATGTAGAGTTTATGGTTGCCAAGTTCAATGATGTGGACAGGCATCCCAGTACTCTTCCTGATTCTCATAAGTTGACCATTAAACTGTATTTTTCTTCATCAGACGGTAGTGTGTTAGGCGGAGAAATATGGGGCGGAGATTGTGCAGGAGAGATTATTAATACCATAGGGCTTGCTATTCAAAAATCTCTTACTGTATATGAACTTGTTTCCTATCAGATTGGTACTCACCCTTTACTTACTTCAGCTCCTACGAAACCATTAGTTATTAAAGCTGCTGAAAAAGCTATCAAAATGATTCAGAATCTACAGAATCAGTGATATTATGATTGAACCTAAGTTGAACAAATTCCCGCAATAAAAAAAATCCCCTGATTAATTCCATAAAGGATAAATTATCAGGGGATTTGCATTTTATTAAGCTATTTCTTCTTAAAATATAACTATTTCATTATCATTACAGGTTTTGTTTCGGTATAAGGACCAGAAACTATATTGATATAATAAATTCCTGACGGGATATTATCTTTATTGATTTTAAATGTATAATATCCTGATTTATAATAATCTTCCGTAATAGTTTTTATATTCTGCCCTAAAGTATTGAAAATATGAATAGATGCAGGAGCATCATTTGCCAGAAATACATTAAGTTCAAAATCAGCTTCAGAAGGATTATTAATAATGCTTGCCGAATAATTCGGGCTTGCAATTATTCTTCTTCCATCTTCAAAACAAAAATCATCATAAGAAATCATTGTGAGAAATACTTCTTCTTCAGTACATCCGTAATCTACTTTTCCAAGTAAATTTGTAGTATCATTTAAGCCCAGTAACACTTTAAAATCAAGCTCAAATGCATCACCGGAAAACGGCGTAGGAAGGCTGCCGGTACCTTCTATTTCGATTATTCCGGGTTCTGTTTCTACAGGCTCATTCCACGTCCAGTCAGGAAGATTATTTGTAATACTGTTAGCAGTATAATTCAACATTAGATTGTCATAAATCAAAGCTATTTTTATATACTGAAGTTCACCGTCAGTTACATTATCAGAATCTTCAAGTACAGGTATGTCCAGTATTACAGGCATATTAAATTTGGAGCCGGGTTCTAATACGTAAGAAGCCTCTTCCGCTAAAAGCGAAATCTTGTTGGCATTGCCTGTAAGTTGAGTCTGGAGATCAAATCCATATGAAGTAGGTATAGATAATATTGCATTGTAATTAATTTTGTTCATTTCATCCGGCTGGAAATTGATTGTAATGCTCTCAGTCGAATTTGGATTAATTTCAATATCATTATTATTACTGAGGGAGAAATTAAGAGCATCAGCACCGGATATTGAAGCCTGTGTTGTGTATAATATCAAATCGGTTGCAACAGAATTATTTCGAACTTCAATTACATCTGTAGTGTTTTCACAAACGAGGATATTATTAAATTCTAATGGATTAGTATAATCAAAATCGTATGCATCGCAGTTGATATTGAGATAATTTGATTTCCATTCTTTTTCGAAAGTTCCGTCATAATTATCAGCAATAATAATTATTTCAGCATTATGCGATGCTCCGTTTACAGGAGTATATTGAATATCAAATACTCTTGAATCATTTACAGGAACTGAAATATCCTGAGGCTCACCATTAGCCCATTGATATTCATTCTGACCTGAATTGAAATAAATTCTGTTGATTTTAAGTTCAGAGGAATTGCTCGGATTGGAAACTACGATTGTAGCAGTGGTAGTATCACCGGCATTTATAGCCTCTCCACAACTGTAATCGGATTCGAGTTTTGGCAGATAGCCCCTTCCGTAAAGTGGAATTATCAAAGGGTCTTCTTTAGATTCGATATTTACGATAATATTTGTAGAATATTCAATTTCTTCAGTTGGTTCAAAAGAAATATCTAATTCTAAAGTACCTTCTCCATCAATATTTATATCTACCGTTCCGTAGTTAGGAATTTTAAATATGTCTTTTAGTGATTCATCTTCATAGGTTATCGAAGTGATTTTTTCGTTAATAGTACCGTCATTGATAATAGTAAGTGTGCTGTCATTTAAGGAGTTAATTCTTCTTTCGCCCCAGTTTATTCCATCAGATACAAGCTCTGCATCCACTCCGTTTCCTGTTAATTGAGTGTATGCCTCTTCGCAGCCCATAGGCATTTTATAATCAATGTAAGCATCCCTGCTTCCAAAATCGCCCGGAGTAAATTCAATGAGTAATTCTACGCATGAATCCGGAGGCACGTCTATAAAACCCGTTTGTTTTTGAAGTAACTCACCATCTTTAGTTCTGTATATTTTGAAATCTTTCCAGTCATCTCCCATTACGATAGGTTCGATTTTTATATCAAGTGAAGTAGGGTTTTTGAATATACAGTATCTTATGATTGTATCTTTTTTACCGATATAAACATTTCCGAAATCAACCACTTCATCATATAATGCATCACAAATTCCTTCACCTTCGAGAAGTAGAGAAATATCTGTGATACATTCGAGTTCAAGATTTAGCTCTGCAGATCTGAATCCAATGTAATCAGGCTGTATATTTACATCAAAATCAATAGTATCTCCGGCTGCAATTACGGAGTCTTTTAATCCCGTAACGAGAGTGAAATCATCCGGCTGATAGCCGCCAATGGATACATCATTAATTCTTACCGGGAACTTTCCGTAATTCACAAGATACGATTCCACTTCTTTCAGACAGGTGTCGCCTACAAGACAAATTCCTACGTTATAAGATTCCGAAACAAATTTTAGTTTCGGAACTGAAATTTCAAATTCATCGGATACATCAACAGATGTGTTAGTCTGACCGTATTTTGATATGTAATAGTCCTGACTATCATCACTTGAAACAGTATAAGAGCCAAAATTTCTGGTACCTGTAAAATTTCCTGTTTGAAATCTGTTGCCCTGATTGTCATAATCAATGGAAGTAACAATGTTCGTCATTTCAATATCTTTTGTGGTAAGCCTAACCAGATTAAGGTTATGGTCATATATTAAATAAAATTTCTTGTAATTTTCAGTATTTGGCAGCACCCAGTCATTTTTTTCATCCTGATAATATCCTTTGTATCTTCCTTCAATTACAATTTTTGGTATGGAAATCATATCAAATTCATAGCTCATCCTTACGGGATAAACTTCGAGCCTGTCATATTTTGCCTGTCCGCCAAACGTAACTACCTTTAAAGCCTTACCGTTAGGTGCATATTTTGCAAGGTATATGTATGGAAGAAAAGCATACTGGGCAGCTGGAGATATTCTTTCAAATACAGCTCCTTTATGCATTACGCCGGTCATATAAATATCACCTACGGGATCGAACATAGCTGCAGTAGCATTGTCATTTTGTGTGCTGCCTGCAGATTGAGCCCAAACGAGATTACCTTCTGTATCGTATTTGGCAAGAAAGGCATCATTTTCTCCTAAAAGCTCAAGGTCATTACCTCCAATGGATGTTGAGTCTTTAAATGTACCACAAACTACAGAATACAGGTCATTTGCCTGAACATTAATTGTAGATACGTTCTCATCGGATTTTCCTCCATCGGAAATTGCCCATTTGAACAGGGATTGAGTTTGTATTTGTGCTCTTATTTTTACTTTGCCATCTTTTTGTGGAGGATTCCAGTTAATTGAATTGCCGCTTAAATTATTTTTAATAAGACGCCACGGTCCGTTATTAATTGAATAAAACAAACTCACTCTTTCATCGGGATTATTTCCTTCCCATTTTATTTCAATATTGCTGCATGTGTTAAATAGTTCGCCTTTTTTTGGATGAGTAACTTTAAGTTTAGATTTACCGCCGATAAGAGGTATTTCGAGTGGACAAGGAGTGCCTTCCAGCACGAGTGTAGCTTGTCTGTAAGCTTTTTGATCTTTCTGAGTAAATCGGACTTTTATAGTCTTGGTTTCTCCGTCGCCTACGAGCATCGTACCGGAGAAATCTCTTCCATAACCATTTCCCCAATCCACTTCAAAGAAGTCATCGGGGATAATTTTAATATCATCAATAGTAAAAGGGTATTGTTTGGGAGTAATTTCAATTTCCTTTTCTACTGACATATCTACTTCAGGGTCGTCAAAATCATAAATATCTTCATCTGTATCTACTGAAACGATGCTCCAGTTAGGGGCTTTGTATTCTCTGAATTTTACACTTCCTGATTTTAAAAACTCAATACGTGCTTTTCTGAAACTTGAAACTTCTGCACAACTTAACTCACTGGGCCACGAAATAGTGCATTGTACTTTTCCCTGTGCATCCTTGGCAATAAAGTCATATATATTTCCTAGTTCTATCTTATTCATAATCTGAAAATAGTCTCCGCCGGATCTTTCGGCAATGAGATTAAGATCGGCGTTCATTTCATCAAGCATTGTAATTGCATACGTCTGTATATTCCAATCTCTGAGGCGATCTATAATATCATCTCTTCGCAGGTTGGCTGTCATATTTTCGTGTTTGCCATCAGTCAGGAATACAATTACTCTTCTGTATTCTGCGGGTCTGTCTTTAAGTGCTTCTATAGCGCCTTGGTTCATATCGAGAAAAGGTTCGTTAAAATTAGTAGTAGCATTAAGTCCGGTCATCTGTTTTAGTGAATCCCTGAGTTCTTCTTTGTCTCCGGTAAAAGGGCATCTCTGATAGGCTTTTCCGCCAAATCCAACTAAGGAAACCTGTGATATGCTGTCGCTTAAATCAATAGCACTGATAAAGGACTGTACACCACTTACCACCCAATCCCAGCGGGTTTCTCCATTTACATCA
>CAZIXJ010000220.1:4810-5409 GCA_964542835.1 uncultured Hyphomicrobiales bacterium | reverse complement strand
AAAAGTTTTTAAAAAAAACAATTTTTCTTTTAAAATAATTATTTTCCCTGCTTTCTTCACTTTTGAAGTCAAATATTCGGCTAAAATTATGAAATCAATAATTTTAGCATCAAATTGAATTAAACAAGAAATATTTAATGTCAATTTCAACAAAAGTAAAAACACATTTTTTAATTATTGTTTGTTAAAAATGTGATATTTTTTTGTAAAATACAAGTAAATATTTTTTTAATTATATAACGAAATTTATACCGAATTTTAAATTTTTAGAATATAATAAGGTTATAAAAACAAGCAGGGATAATTATTTTTTATTAATACAGAAAAGAAATATAAATGAAAATGTATAAATGTAAAATTATTAATACAATTTGTAAGTTTTTATAAATTAATGAATTATCTGAATTTTCCAGAACGCAAAAAAATTAACAAAAAGTAACATCAAATTAGTATTTTTATTCAAAATCATTACAATTCTTTGTAAAAAATAATTCTTAATCTGATTTTTCAGACAGCATAATTAGCCAATGCAAATAACAATGTACATTATGTAACGACAATCTGATTAGCAAGCACTAATTTCGGTTAGAATATATTAA
>CAZIXJ010000220.1:1105-4800 GCA_964542835.1 uncultured Hyphomicrobiales bacterium | reverse complement strand
AACTGGCAACCTCACTTTCATTCAAAACCTCAGAAAAATCTTTGTTAAGCCAAGAACAAAAGTAAAAAGAATTAAAACTGATTAAAATGTCACAAAATTCAAAAAAAAAGTCAGCTTTAAAATCCTTCCCTGTTAATTTTTGGGTAGCCATAATGTTTGAATTCTTTGAGAGAGGTTCATATTATGGCGTTATGAGCGTATTATCCGTTTATATGACGGATGAATTACATTTTGCAAAAGAGTCAGTAGGAATTATCAAAGGTACTATACAGCCTCTGCTTTATTTTCTGCCGATTATCACAGGCGCTATAGCCGATAAGATGGGCTACAGAAAGACGTTGCTTGTAGCATTCGGGCTTCTGGGTTCAGGTTATTTCCTGACTGCACAGATGACTTCATATGCTGCTGTATTCATTTCACTTGTAGTAATGGGGATAGGAGCGGGTACTTTCAAGCCTGTAATATCCGGTACAATAGCTAAGGTAACTGATGAAGAAAATTCCGGCCTTGGGTTTGGAATTTTTTACTGGTCGATTAATCTCGGTGCATTTCTCTTTCCAATGTTTCTCGTTCCGGTATTAAAGGATATTGACTGGAGCTATGTGCTTATAGCTGCTGCTATCGGTACATCCATTATGATTATTCCGACACTGTTTCTTTATAAAGAACCTGAGCGTGAAGTACAGAAAAAAGAACCGCTCGGAGTAGTTCTGAAAGAAATATTTATGAAAATATGGATGGTATTCAAAGACTGGAGATTCATATTATTTATTTTTATTTATTCATGGTTCTGGATTCTGTATTTTCAGATGTTCGACAGCGTATTGTGGTACGTAAAAGAATTTGTAGATGCCACTCCGCTGAATAACTTTGTAAACAGTACATTCGGATTAAACTGGAAATTCGATATTGAACACGTAACCGTTATTAATGCTTTTACTATTATAGTTCTGCAGCTGTTCATATCTGCAATAGTGAGAAAGACAAAGGCTCTTCCTACAATGGTATTCGGAATATCGCTCGGAGTAATTGGGATGGCAATAATGAGCATCAATGCTAATATCTGGATATTTATGGCGGGAATTATAATATTCTCGGTAGGTGAGATGACAGCCCATCCGAAATTTATTTCTTATCTCGGATTAATTGCACCGAAAGACAAAAAAGCAACTTATATGGGATTTGGGTTTCTCTATGGAGTATTCGGCTCATCAATAGGAAGTATTCTGGGTGCTTTCTTATATGTAAGATTTGTAGATAATCCGATGATTGAATTTATTAAGAGCGAATTCAGAGATAAAAATATTATTAGCAAACTACCGGAAATGCCCGTAATTCAGGAAGCTATAATAGAAGCTGAAGCATATGGAATTACGAAAGCGGAAATATCTCAGTATGCCCATACTTCAGAGTTATGGCTCGTATTCAGTGGAATAGGAGTATTATGTATTATAGGTTTGCTTTTATATCAGAAGTTTATTGGCACTCGAGATACTCAGAGTACTAAAGTATAAAATCAAAAAATTTTGGCAAAATAATCATAGAAAACAGATTGTGCTTCGACAAAAGAAATCTGATGTTTCTTTTTATTTAATTTATTTTTATTCTCATCCCATTCAAAAATTATTTCCATAGAAACTTAGAAGATGATAAGACAATTTTATTTTCAAAAACTAAAATATCCCACAGAATTTTTATGTTCTGCGGGATTGTATTTTTTATTTCTTTGAAAGAATTTTTTTTACATCTTTTGCAGCCCAATATTCTAACTTATGTATTTTTTGTATTTTGCTTTTTTCGGTTACGATTAATCCGTCTGTAAGAGGAGTTATATTCCATTCATAATAATTCCCTTTATCCAAATAAATATTTCTTTTCTTTATTAGCTCATTAATCTCTTTGGGCAATTTCTTTCGTTGAGAGAAGCTAATTAGAATTGTAATATCTCTTCTTTCAGATAGTTTTGCAAGAAACTCAAAATCAATTTTTTTGCATGTTTTGCATGCAACTGCATTTACAATTAGATAATTATGCATTTCTTGCGGAATTTGTAAATTATGATTAGTCTGAAGATACTTACTGAATATTTCAGTCTTATTATTCATTCCATCTGCCAGAATGAATTGAGTTGCAATCAATACTATTAATACTATTTTTTTCATTAGTTCACTTTAATTTTAATGAGTGAATAGTCCAAATAATTATAATCAGGTGAGTTGCTCTTGTTTTTCTGAATTAACAACCCCTCTTTTGTAAGCACTGCTGAATGAATTATATATTTATTCTTTTCCATTAGAATTTCTTTAATCAATTCGAAATCACTGTTCAAAACCATAATAGACCATTTATTGCTATTATACTGATTTACAGAGCCATCATCATTAACTGATTCTTGTGGATGTACAGCAAATCGGTAATATAAATCTCTGTACTTATCATAAATAACCAATGAATATCTACTTCGTGTTGTTTCGTATTCTATTGATGTTGATTTCTGATAAGTATTTTCGGTAGGAATTGGTTTAAAATTATCAATATATGAAGATTTAATATTTTTAGTTTCAATTAATTCTCCATCTTCATTGTAAATAAAGATTTCAGGACTTGTTGCAAAAGTAACAATAATCTCATTTTTATTGTTTATACAATAATAGGGATAAAAGCTTTTCCATATATTGCCATCTTGCATAAATTCAGGGAAGTATGCAAATTTATCTAATTGATTTTTTTTAATATTCAAAATACCCATTGTCGGATATTTATAATATTTTGGAACTATTGTATTTGCTACAATATTTATTATAACTTTATCATCAATAATATTAAGCATTTTGCCACTTGATGAGTAAGTGATATATTTCAATGTATCATTTGAAATTAATGCATTAAAATCAAATGATTTTAATATTTCATCTTGGTCGTTAATCAAATGGATGATATTTTTTTCGTATTCTATGACATATAGCTTATCCATTACTATTGGATAATAACCATCAAATGAGAATGGAATATCAATACGTTTTGACATTTGTTTGTTATTAATACTAAAAATATCAACAGAATTATTATCTCTATTCCATCTGTAAAGATATTCTTTATCATCAAATTCAAATACATTATCACCTATTGAACGAAAATTTGCTAATGAATCTATTTCAATTCTTAATGGTTTGATATTGTAAGAGAAATCATTATTCTGACCTACACATGATGCAAATAATAAAAAAATTATCGGTAAATACTTCATAATTAACCTTTGTATATTTTTTAATTTTTTAATAAGGGATTGGATATGATAACCCAATCCCTAATCATTTATTATACTCATCTATAAATGTAATTATTACCACAGCTGTCTTCTTCGCAAGGAACTTGCTCATCACCCCAATTATAACTATTGCTATAGCTTGGAGCCATATTCGTATCATTTACCATTACTGCATGATAAATTATTGTGTTTGAATTAATTACTTTTTTTCTTAAAGTAACAATGTTATTTTGTAAATCGTATAATGCCTGTCCATACAATCCCGGGAACAGCTCTTCATAATTCCCATTAATTTCATCAAAAAAATCATCAACGGTATTGTTTATTATGTCGAGGTCTAATTCATCAATATATTGTTGTTTTTCAGCTGTTACAACAATATCAGGAAAACAATCATGAGGAGGATATTTACAATCATCTATATTAC
>CAZIXJ010000220.1:0-1095 GCA_964542835.1 uncultured Hyphomicrobiales bacterium | reverse complement strand
CACCAATGTCTGTCGGGTTTTGACAAAGCAAGAAATTCAGATTTATTTTTGTTTTTAGATGAAGTATTAATAATTTCATTTGCATTATCATCAAATAATGTATCCTCAACACCAACGTTTTCTTGACAAGAAAATAATAATGCAAAAAGCATTAAATTTGCTAAAACTAAAAATCTTTTCATAATTTATATCTCCTTAATTTTAAACACCATAATAATCACATACCGGACAACATGGCTCCGGATAGATCAATTCTTCCAGCAAATCTGAACCAAGGTCTTGTATAAATGAGTAAAAAGCTGCAAGAAATGGTTTCCATACCCCTATACCATATTTGCTTGCGATAGCATCAACTGCAGCTGCTGCGGCAGGATCCAAATAGTTTATAAATTCAATATTTCTTTCATTATAATAAGCAGTCCAATACTCTTTTGAATAAGAATATATACTTTTTATAACAAAAAACGAATTGTCTGTTGATAAATTATAATTATTTAAATCAATACTCTGGATTAATGAATCCGCTACATTGAGATTCAGATTATCAATATTATAAATAATACTATCTATAATAGTATATTCAGTTTGTTCGACTATATCCATAGCTTGTGCAGCATTTTCTATTGATTGCAAATTACCTTGTATTGGCTTAACGTAATCTTTGTTATTAATTTCAACAAACATATTAGCATTAGCAAAAAGACTGTTAATCGTATTTCTGAGATTCGTAATTTCAGAAGATGAATAGCCGTTTATTTGCATATAATTTTCAACTAAAATTAAAGTGCTATCGAAATAAACTCTTTTTATATAGATGTCATCATTTATAATTTCCCCTGGTTCAAAATGATTTTCATTATGTAAATAATTTGACTTTATAAAATCAAGACAGAGATTATGTTTAATACCAATATCATGAATAATGCCGTTTGTATCCATAGAAATTGAATTTTCAAAAGATTTCATATCTTTTTCATTATTCTCAATCATTGATTGATTTTCACAGCTAATCACAAATAATGATATGAATATCAATATTACAATCATCATTAAGTTTTTCATATGAAAACTCCTAAAAATTATTTTCAAAATTAT
>CAZIXJ010000219.1:0-5427 GCA_964542835.1 uncultured Hyphomicrobiales bacterium | reverse complement strand
ACCTGATGATTCTGAAATATAATAGTTTTTATTAATTTCATTATTGATTATTGAATATCGCTGCTTGAAAACAACAATAAGTGCAGGAGCTTCAGTTAAAAAAGATTTTTTGAAATTCAAATTCATAAATGATAAATCTTTTCTCCATTTTCCGGAATATTTTTTCCGATAGTTAATTTCTTCGTATTTTTCAGATTGTTCTCTGATGGCTTTCTTTACTTCATCATCTTTTACTACACAAAAGAACCAAGGTTGTTTGTTGGCACCTGAAGGTGCGGTGGCAGCAGTCAGAATAATGTTTTGAATTATTACATCATCTATTGTGGTACCGGAAATATCGCGTACAGTTCTTCTTTGTTTCATAAACTGATAAAAGTCTTCGGATTTTTTCAGCATTTGGTGGAAATCATAATATGTATAGTCAATATTTACAAATTCGTATTTTTTATTCATAATTCATCTAATATTTTTGTAATTTTACATTTCATAATATTAAAATTAAGAAAAAAAATTATAATGAAAAAATATATCGGCACAATTACTAAAATCAGAGGCTATGACGGCACTCTTGTAGTATCGGATATGCCTTGCGAATTAAGTATTCCTGTAAATACAGAAATATTTATAGGTTTTTCTGAAAAATTTACAAAATCCTATAATATTTCATCATGGGATATGAAATCTAAAAAAGCATTTTTAAAATTGCAGGATGTTGATAACGAAAAAGATGCATCAAAACTAAAAGAATACGGCGTTTTTATTGAGCAAGAGTTATATGAAGAGATAGCACATGATTTGGGATTGAATCAAATTACCGATAAATACATTCTTATAGATGAGAAAAATGAAAAAATCGGTGAAATTATGGAAGTATGGAATTTGCCTGCAAATGATGTCTGGCTTGTAAATACAGACAGGGGAGAGCTGCCCGTTCCGGTACTCGAAGATAACATTTTAAGTATTGATACGGAAAATTACAAAATTAAATACAGAGTAATGGATGGTTTGATGGATTTGTTGAATAATAAAAGAGATGATGATGAATAAATTACGTATTGACATTATTTCAGCAGTACCCGAATCGTTTGATTCTTTTATTAATGCAAGCATTGTAAAAAAAGCTCGTGATAATGATAAAGCGGAAATTATTATTCATAATTTGCATAATTATTCCGAAAATCAGTGGGGACATATTGATGATTATCCTTTTGGTGGAGGCGCCGGTATGCTTATAAAATGTGAACCGGTATTCAGAATTATAGAAAAATTGAAATCCGAAAGGGAATATGATGAAATAATATATACAGCTCCGGACGGTGAGCTTCTTAATCAAAGCACGGCTAACAAACTTTCATTGAGCAAAAATTTAATTATACTTGCCGGACATTATAAAGGGGTTGACCAGCGAATAAGAGATGCATTAATTACAAAAGAAATATCGGTTGGAGATTACGTATTAAGTGGAGGAGAGCTTCCGGCGCTTGTAATTACCGATGCCATAGTAAGGCTTTTGCCGGGAGTGCTTGGAAATTCTGAATCAGCACTTGAAGATTCTTTTCAGGATGGTTTGCTCGAACCGCCTCAATATACAAGACCTGCAGAATATCGTAATATGAAAGTACCTGATATTTTGCTTGGGGGAAATCACAAAAAAATTATTGAATGGCAATATGAGCAGGCATATCTCAAAACTAAGAGTATTCGACCTGACTTGCTTGATGATGAATAAAAAAAACCGTCGGTAATAACCAACGGCTTTATAAATATAGATTTTGATGTTAAATTTATCCTATAATAAACCAACTTTCTTCATACATTTGGTAATTCTATCATAACTTCTTTCGATATCTTCATCAATCCCTACGCTGAAGCGGATAAGCCCGGAAGTCATGCCCATTTCATCCTGTTCTTCTTTTGGTATTTCAGAAGATGTGCTTGAGCCTGGTGAGCTGAAAAGTGTTTTATAATAGCCGAGACTAACGGCAAAATATCCTACTTTTTCATTTTGCATTTCCATCATCAGTTTATTTGCCACATCTTCTTCTTTTGCATCTATTGTTATCATCCCGCTAAATCCAAATTCAGGATTTATCATAGATTTAATTAAATCGTGCTGTGGATGAGATTTCAGTCCCGGATAGAATACTTTAATTCCGTCTTTTTCTAATTTTTCAGCGATATAGATAGCATTTTTGCTGTGTTGTCTCATTCTTATATGCAAAGTTCTCATATTTTTGTAAATGCTTGAAGCACGAAGACTATCCATTACAGGACCAAGCAACATTGAGGCGCCGTCATTTACGCTCTTTAGTGAACCTATGAATTCTTTATCTGCACAAACTGCTCCGCCGAGAGTATCATTCATTCCATTCACAAACTTTGTAAGAGAATAAATAACAATATGAGCACCAAGCTTGTAAGGGGAGACTACCAGCGGAGAAAATGTATTATCTACAATCAATTTTATTCCGTGCTTATCAGCAATTTGTCTTAGTTCTTTAATATCAGCAATTTCGAGAAGTGGATTACTGATAGTTTCGCAATAAATTACATTAGTTTTATCGGTAATTTTTGATTTGATTACTTCCAGATTGGTAATATCCACAAAATGTGTATTTATTCCCAGTTTTGGAAAGAAATTTTTCATTATGGCATAAGAGCCTCCATAGATAGTACGGCTTGAAATAATTTCATCACCCTGCGAACAAATCTGTAAAAGTGTACTGCTTATTGCTCCCATTCCTGACCCCATTACCTGAGCCGCAGGAGTGCCTTCCATATTTGCAAGAGATTTTGAAAGATGGTCGTTCATAGGATTAAGATGCCTGGAATAAAGAAAGCATCCTTCAATCTCTTCTTCAAAAAGAGCCTGCATGGTTTCAGGAGCCATAAAAGTAAATGTAGCAGAATCTGTGATGGAAGGGTTTACTCCACCGAATTCACCAAAAATCTGAAAATCCTGTAAGTTATTAACATTTTCTGTTGACATAATTTCCTCCAATTCAATTTTTTCAATAATGTAAAGATATTTTAAGCAAAATATGAATAATTCTTTTAATCATAAAATATTATTATAATTTTTCACTAAATATAGTTATTTTAGAATGTGTTTCATTAAATATGGAGAATAATTTATGAAAAAAGAGTATGACTACATTTTTAAATTAAGTGAACGGGCAAAAGAATTAAAATGCCTTTATTCTGTGGAAAAAATACTAAAGGATTTTCAGTCTGATACTATGAGTGTGTTTCAGGAGGTTGCCAATGAAATACCATATGGCTGGCAGTATCCTTTGTTAACCAAATGCAAAATCACATATGAAGGTAATTCAGTAATGACTGAGAATTTCAAACTGACCGAGTGGTGTTTGAAATCAGATATTATTATTAATCAAAAAATTGTAGGAAATATTATATTATGCTATACCGAACCGGTTGATCACTATAATAAAGATCCTTTCTTAAAAGAAGAGCATGATTTGCTTGAAGCTATTTCGGATAAATTAAGTAATTATATTTTCAATAAAGAATTTAAAAATGCTTTTCAGGAATGGGATAAAACCCTAAAAATACTTGACGCTCTTAATGATAAGGAGGCAAAAGCATTAAGAATATTAATGAATTCGGATCCTGATGAAGCACTTGAGTATTTCAAATCTCCTTCAGTAGATATTTCATCCAGTGAGGAATTGCAGACAATTTTATCTGAAAGAAGCCAGAAGCACTGGAAATGGAGAATGTCCATGGCGAAAAAAGTAGCGGAAAAAACAGATAAAGAGAGATTTGGTATTAAAGGTATCTGGCTTTTTGGGAGTACGGTAAAATGCAATTCAGGACCAAAATCAGATATTGATTTGATTATACATTATGACGGAAATGAATCCCATAAAAATAATTATTCGTTATGGTGTGAGGGTTGGAGCCTTGCACTTGCAGAATTGAATTTTTTCAAAACCGGTTATCAGACCGATGTATTGCTGGATTTGCATTTTATTACAGATAAAGATATTGAGAATAAGTCGGTATTTGCATCTATGCTGGATGATATTTACGATGTTAAAAAACTGAAATAAGTAATTCAAAAAAAAAGGGGCTTAAATAAGCCCCTTTTTTTATTTATTTAAAGAAAAATTATTCTTTAATAACTCTCTTAACTACGGTATCATTACCTGTATCAATCATAATAATATACATTCCTGAAGAGAATTCTGATA
Organism: uncultured Hyphomicrobiales bacterium; assembly: GCA_964542835.1. GTDB lineage: Bacteria > Bacteroidota > Ignavibacteria > Kapaibacteriales > UBA2268 > CAZIXJ01. Next base: position 1,213 of record CAZIXJ010000219.1, on the reverse strand, counting down.
AATCAATTTCTCTTTCTATAGACTTAGTATCATTAATATTGAACTCAAGTAATTTCTGACCTGTAAGTGAATGAACAGAAATAACTGCATTCACATTATTAGCGAATTCTACTCCAAGAGTAACGTTATCTTTTACAGGATTCGGATAACTATAAGCAAAAGCACTACCTTCTACTGATACAGCAATGTCATCAGATGGTATTTGTTTGCTCATTAATCCGTACACAATAATTCTCTTAGTTGGAGAAGGGCATGCGTCTTCTGACTGAGAGTAAACGTAATACAGGCTTAAGCCAGGAGTAACTTCTTCGTTATCAGGTTCGCTTACAGGATTATTTCCTTTTGACCAGTTAAGATCTTCAAGTTCACCGTCATAGTCGGATACTTTAGAGTTAAGGTCAATATATGTACCTGCAGTAGGGAATGGTAGCCAAATAGAAGTTAGTGAGAATTCTTCTCCTTCATCTACTTCTACATCTGAATATCCATATGCATAAAGTCCATTACCATCATCTACTCTAATCTGATATGTTCTGTCAATTTTGGCAGTTTTTACAGTTGCGTCTTCGATAGTAGCATCAAAGAAATCTGATGAAGGTGTCCAGTCATATTCATAGTTTCCGTCGCCACCAAATACGAATACATCCATCTGAACTGATGAATTCTTACATACTGCATCATCACCGGAGAAATCTTTAGCAGTGATATTAATAGGACAGTCATCAACTACAGTAACATCAAAAGTAGCACTACCAACTGTACAGTTATCACCTTCTACTTCCAAAGTAACAGTATAAGTACCTGCACCCGGGAATGTATGTGTAGGATTCATTTCATATACAGTTTCAGTTTCGTCTCCGAAATCCCACATATAAGTATGAAGGTCTTCATTATCAGTGTCAATTTCGAAATCAATCGGTTCATTTACACAAGGTTCTTCTTCTACGTGATAAATTTCTATATCAACTGTAGCATAAGTAAGCTCAATCAAATTTACATCTGAATCGGTATTATCATTGATATTACCATATTCTCTTGCTAATTCAACGTTTGCAGTGCCATATGTACCGAATTCCACTTCAATAGTTCTGTCATCTACAGCAGTATAAGTACCGCCTGTAACAGTCCATGTATATGTAGCACCATCCAAATCAGGAGCCTGATAAATTTCAGTACTTAATTCACAGGTTTCATCAATACCTGTAAATGAAGG
>CAZIXJ010000218.1:0-5435 GCA_964542835.1 uncultured Hyphomicrobiales bacterium | reverse complement strand
TTATCAGGAAGGGCATCCCCATCGGGTAAACCCGATGGTTGAGAAATAATGCAACCGTCCAGATTTCATCGGGACGAGTACTATAATAAAAACAATTCATATATTGATAATTGTACGTCTGAAAGCACATTAGTATAAATTGACTGTATGAACTAAACCCTTGCACTTTTTGTTATTATAATTGCTCTAATTGTATGATTTTATTCAATAAACGTATTTTTAAGGAGAATCTGTTTATGATGTCGCAATAAAGAAATTTATTCTCTGTTTTGATAACTGTTTGCCATTTGTATTATAATAAAAAAAGCATAAAGCCTGAAAACTTTATGCCTTTAATTAAGCTTATGGTATATATATTTGTACTATTAAATTACTACTCTATTACTTCGGGATTTTCAGGGTCGAATATATTGTTTGATTCGCACCAGTTTCGGTAGCCTTCTTCTCCCAGTTCAGCTCTTAATTCCGTAGAGCTTACCGCCAATCCTTTTACTTTTACAACAGTTACGAATGGATAAGATGTGTATAACACCACTCCATCTACAAGCAAATCATATTTCGGACCTGCATTTTCCAATGCATCATCCAATGCATCTTTCAAATTGAAGCCCATATTGAAGATGTATGATTTTTTGCCTTCAGTTTGGACTGCTTTGGTTTTATCCACGCCTATTTCGGCATTTTTTGTGCTGATTACAGTAAAATCAACCAATCTGATTGTGCAGCTACTTACTGTAATCGCTAAAATAATTACCATAAAAAGTTTAATGTTTAATAATTTCATAAATGTTACCTTTAAAAAATAAAAAAAATAAATTAATTGATTCACCATAAGCTACATTACAAATTAATAATAAAGCAAAATAAATACAAGTTGTTTTTATTAAAAAATGAATTTTTTGTAAAATAGTTACCTAATGAATTTAAAAACTGCCACCAACTTTAAATTTTATTTCCCAGTTTTTTGAGTTTTGGTCCTGAATAGTAGTATTTGTATGGGATGCACGAGTAAACTGAAAAATAAAATTTCTCCAGAATTCATTATCTGTATAATTGGTAAGAGGTACATCAAGTATTATTTCATTATTTCCCGAAAAATCAGACAATGCTCCGCCAATAGTCCAGTTCACATTACCACCGAAAAGTTCAGTTTGCCCTGTGAATTTTACGGTAGCCTCTTCAAATCCGTCTCCTTTAAAATCAAGGTCAACACTTTGAATAGAACCAGTTTTCATAAGAAAATCAGTAAGAAGCTGAGAGCCGTAATTCGAAATGCCTGAATTGAGAGACTGCTGAAGCATATCAGGGCTTGAGGCTCCCTGCCCTGAAGAACTTTTAGTTCTGCCCGCTACAAGCAGAAGTATTGCATCTTCTTCGATTTGTTTGGGGTCGCCTACTGCTTCCTGCCCATCTATCTGATATGTGAATTTTACCTGAGGCTGTTCCTGAGAGCCTGTAATATACATTATTACCGTATATTGCTTGGGCTGATTATCTATCATGGTAGTGCCTTTGTATGATGCTTCCAGATTAAGGTGAGGATTGTCTATTTGTCCTGTAGGAAAAGATATTTCCCCGGAAGTCTGCAATACTTTGAATGATTTGAAAGTGGAGTTATCTTCAAGCACTATCTGTCCGGTAAGATTTTCAGTATTCCTTTCGGTATTTTTCTGATAAATAATAGCTTCGTCTCTGTTTTGCATACCTACATTAGCATAAATCTCGCCAAGAGTACCCAGGTCAATTAGAACTGATACCTGACCGAGCAATTTTACCCGCATATTGAAGTCCATTACTTTCATAATGTCAGAAGGCTCTTTTTCTTTCAGCCTTATCAGTGAATCTTTTGAGTTTTTAATCTGATGCTGCACTTTTTCGCCAACTATCTGATATCGTAGCTGAGTTTTCGTTTCCTGTTGCTGAGTAAATTCAGGCATTTTAAGATCTGCAGATATTACGTTTACATCTCCTGCAAGGGTAGGATCGTCCATGCTTCCTCTGAAAGAAAGCGATGAACTGCCCGTACTTATTATCAAATCTCCATACAAATTCGGCATAGGATCCTGCGAGGCATTACTTAATATTTGAAAATTCTGCGCATCAACGGAAATATCAAAATAATCTGGTGCTAAATTCTTTAGTATTATTTTTGCATTTACCTTTGCAACTCCTTTATCGGAATCTCTTTTTGTATTTTTTAATATCAAATTTGTAGTTTCTATTTCATCCATTGTGAATTTTACATCACCCTCAGCCATATATTTTATATTATTGCTTTCGAGAATAAACGAAGTATTGCTTAGATTAAGGTTGCCATTGATATCAGGGTTTGCGGCAAATCCGGTAATGTCAATATTGGCAGAAGCCTTGCCTGTAATATTATTTAGCACAGGCACAAATGGAGATACAAGGGGAAGTGGCAAATCGCTCATATTTATTTTGGCTATTATTTTACTAAGAGAATCAATAGCATAGCTTTCGCGGTTAAGCCCAAGACTTTTAATATTAGCCCTCAAATATTCTATTTCATTTTTGCCCTTCATATTGGAATTGAGTTCAAAAGTATAATCAGATAATAAAGCTACCGTGCTAAGGCTGCCGAGTTCATAACCCTGCAATTTTATGTCCGATATTTTGGAATTTAACTGCATATTAATATCAGAGATGTTACCGTTGAGCATAATTTCAAATTCCGTAAGATCGGCATTTAATGTACTTAGTTTATTTTGCAAATCATCAGAAAGATAACTGATAAATTTTTGTAGATTTTCATAGCCCGCACTTAATACAAAATTGTTGAATATCAGTGTGCTTCTTATAGAATCCCCACTATTACCGACTTTTTCGAACAATCTGATACTTCCTGCTATATCCAATTCATTGAGTGAATCTACTGCAAGTTTAAAATCATTAATACTGAGAGTATTATCACCGTATGACATATTAATTATGCCGTCATTTTTCAAAGTAAACAAATCGAAATAATCAAATTCGAATTTATCTATTTTACTAATAATATTATCATCCTGAATATCCAGATTACCATTAATTTCTGCATACATATCATCATTAAACGAACTGCCAAATTTCCATGATAACTTATTGTAATTTTGAGATAATCCAATCATCGTGGAATCAAATTTGTTCCCGTTTATCATAATTTTAGATGACTTAACAAGATTAAAATTTGTTTCGGCAAGCTGCAGAATACTGTCGGCTTTCTCAAAAGTAATATCACCGGAGAATAAATGGTTATATGCATCCAGTGAAAAACCGTTATTGGAAATATTAATATTATCAATGTTCAATTTCCCGATATCTATCACACTTTTGGCTGTATCTGCATCGAATTTTATTTTAAAATCACCTGTAAAATAAATATCAATATTATCAACAAAAGCCATCAATGGAGAAATTCTCTTTATTTCTGCAGTAAGCTCCACATCCATTTTACGAAACTTCTTATCCGTAAGTTCATATTTTTCTTCCTGCTCATCTTCATTACCGGCAATAAACATCTTGTCGTTTTGCATCTTAATATAATTATTGATGAGCAAACTCTGCAAATTGAGGTTTTCCACCAAGTCCTCAAATCTGTAAGTTCCATTGAGTGAAACATCAAAGAAATCAGAGGAAAGCATAATTTCTTTTCTTAAAGAATCAGTGTTATTTACCTGCAAATTCATATCAAAAGGCAATAATACTCTGTCGCTGAATAAAATTTCGTCAAAATTGAAATGCAAATATCCGTCAAGCTCATCAGGGGTTAGTCCTTTAGAATTTAGTTGCATTTCTCCGGACATATGCTCGGGCATATTGCTGTTGCTTAAAACCTCTGCAAGATTGAGAGCCGAATATTTTATATCAAGACTGTAATCCGGTATTTTTTTGTTTCTGTCGAGCATACCTGATGCCATAATGTATGATTTGGCTTCATTAAATAATTCATTATCGAAATAAGAATCATCAGGACTTCTCGGAATTTCTACATATAAACTATCGAGATTAATAATATCATTATCAGATGAATATGCATTAAGTATTAATTTGCTGATATTGTAACCTGCTATTTCCGAATCAGATATATCGGCATAAACGTTAGCCTTTATATTTTCAGGCGAAATTCCAGAGCCTTTAATTTTTATATCTCCGGTAATTGAAGATGCAAAATCCTGAGAACCCGTGATTTTTGCCAGATTAATTTTTTTTGCTTTTATTTCGGCAGCATATTTCATATCATCAATGTACATTACAGATGTATATCCTTTTGCATTGCCGGCATCGGTAATGATATCAAAATCCGTATAAACAGAGTCAAGATAGCCTTTAGCTTGCAGAGAATTAATTTTTACATCGTTTATATCGGGGATAGCACTTTTTAACTCAGGCAAAATACTGATTACATCACTTCTTTTTACTTTAGAATCTTTAATTAATACCGAATAATTAAAATTTTCCATGTCTAAAATATTTCGCAGTCTGCCATTCAGACTAAGGTTTGTTGAATTTTGCTCTATTTCAATATTTCTGATAGTAAGATTATTCAGTTTACCTTTTGTTTTTATGTTAATTTTTTCGGCACTGTTAATTTTCATTCCTGTAGAAGCAAAATACTCGACATCTGCCGCATCAAAAGGTTCGGCTCTTAAATCTATATCAAAATCAACTTTTGATATATCAACCGGCTTAAAAATGCTGAGCTTTGGTAAGTTTGCATCAATATCAATTTTACTGTTCGGGGTTTGCAGATACAGATTACTCAGCGAAATACCCTGCTCATCAAGCAAGGCATCTGTTTTAAGGTTTACAAGCTGAAAACCACTGTATCTTTCTTTAAAATTTAATTCCTGAATATTTATTTTATAAATATTTTCATCAAGAATCAGTTTTGCATCAATATCAAGATTCAAATCATTTATCTCAAAATCCGAATAGTCCATACGCTGATAATCGGGGTCAGAATTTATTCTTATGGATTTAATGGAATCTCTGTATATGAAAACCGAGCGGACAAACTGAATATCATCAACATCCAGAGTAAGTTCGGGCATTTCTCCGGGAGGTTTATCACTATCACCCGGAGGAGCTATAAGATTGTAATTCCAGAGCGAATCAGACCTGTATCTTTCAAGATTTACATATGCATCTTCAAATTTTACTCGTGTTATCCTGAATTTTTTTGATTTGAAACTCAAAGGATTAAAATTAAGATTTACCCGCCTTGCATATAGCATAGTATCCTGCCTTACGGTAATCAGCAAATCTTTTAGCTGTACGTAATTGAGTTTGTGAATATGAAAATCTCTCAGGCTCAAATCAGCAAGCAGGAATTCATTTGCCTGCTTCACTACGTATTGCACTACAGGCTGCCTGAATTTATGGGTCGCATTCTTGAGCAGGTCGATGAGGTCATGGAGGCGGACCGGCCCTTTCTG
>CAZIXJ010000217.1:0-5519 GCA_964542835.1 uncultured Hyphomicrobiales bacterium | reverse complement strand
ACCCCAGCCCTCTCCCAGCGGGAGAGGGAGTTCTAAGGAATCATATATTTTCGTATTCTTGGATTTATTAGTTTTTACACAATCTCGGAGTTTCGCAATGAGAATATTTTTTGTTGTTCTGAAGTATGTTATATGAATGAAAGCGAATTGGTATAAGTAGCATTTCCTCCGATATTATGTATCACATTTATTTTGTTTCAATTGCGGTGGATGTAAATTATAAAGTATCACGGAATAATGATTGGGTGAATATGATTGCTTTGAAACTTTTAAGAATATGCGTTCTTGTCTGTTTTGACTGCTTTTTTGCTAACGCAAATCTGGAGGTTTTTTTAAATGCTTTGAACTTATAGTTCGCCTTGTTCTTATATATTTTTTACAGGTAAGAGCTTACGTTTATTTAATTAAATCTGTTTAATTCTAAAATATACCAAATTTTAGCATAATATTCATTCCGAATCCTGAAAAAGTATTATCGTCATAAATAATATCAAAATCATCGGGAGTGTAATTGGCGCCGGAGCTTAATCTGTAATTCACTCCTGCTGAAAAGTGCATATATGTATTTACCCGGTAATTGTAATTAATGGAAGGCTCGGCAATGAAGAATATCTGGTCTCCGTAAGCCGGATTATACGAGTTATTATTTACGTCCACCCTTATCCTTGTGGAAAGAGTAGTATAAGCAATTCCTCCGAATACAAGTAAATTAATATAATGATTATTATGATTAAAAAATACATAACCTGTTTCGGCTCCGAAATAGGAGAAGTCCAGAAACGGATATGCGGAAATATTTTCATCAGGCACGTGAGACTCTGATTTGAGTAGATTTTGACTGTAAACTGCTCCACCTATCATAAATCTGTCTAATGTAACAATTAGCCTCGCACCTGTAATAATTCCGGTATTATCATTTACGATACCGGGCTTTACTGAAGGTGCAAAAAAGACGCCCACGTCTGAGAAGGCGTCTTCTGCTTTCAAATTGCCGGTTAAAAATAAAGCCAATATAATGATATATTTACACTTCGCTTTCAATTTTGTATGATTTCAAGAATGTTCTAAAATTTTCAATTTCAGGTTCGAGTTTGTCTTTGGGTCCGAATACTTTGAAAAAATACGGACCTTCAGGCGTAGGGATAATGCATGCTAAAGTCATATATCCCGGAGTTTCTTCATATTCCTGTGCCATAGGTGTTGGCTTTAGTTTAAACACACCGCTTAACTGTACAAATTTAATTTTGCCATCGTGGAAATCTTCAGTTTCTGAATTTTTCAGGTCAGAAAATTCTCTTTCCCATCTTGCTATATTGGCATCTACCATACTGCCATGATTTCCGAAGTAAAAACCGGCTATCGGTATTTCGGTATCACCGTCAGGCAGAAATTCAACAAGTCTCATAGAAGAAGAAGGCTGCACCATATTCCATGATTCGGGTATTTCAAGAGAGAAATTTGCCATAAATACTCTTCCGTTATCATATGATACTGTAGCTTGGGGCGTTTGCATGCCACCCATTCCTCCCATATCTCCACCCATGCCGTTCATATCATTTACGTCAGGATGCCCTTCAGGAAGCTCTTCTTCAGCATTCATCTCGGTGTCAGGTGAAGCATCATCGCCACTGTTACAGGAGGTAAATAAAAATGCAAATATTAGTAAAATTATAAAATATTTCATAATTTAATCCTTATATTTATAGTAATTAAAAAAAGATTACAATTTTTTTATGACTAATTAAACGGATTATTATTATGAAAACTTTTTTCAATGTATTATTACTTGTGATTTTGTTTGTAAGCTGCGGAAAAGAAGTAACATCCGTAGAGCTTAAAGACGGCTTCGTATATATGAGTGATGTGAACAGTACAATTCTGTTTGATATGAGGTATTATTCTTCACATAATTTTGTAGGCGATACCATAGACGGCTATGAATGTGCCGAATGTATCCTTACGGAAAGAGCCGCAAAGGCAGTGGATGCAGTACAGAAAGAGCTTTTACCATATGGGCTTACTCTGAAAATATACGACTGCTACCGCCCTCAGAGAGCAGTTGATCACTTTGTAAGATGGGCAGAAGATATTAAAGATGATAAGATGAAAAAAGAATTTTATCCCGATGTAGATAAATCCAATTTATTTGAAGACGGTTATATCGCCGCAAAATCGAGCCATAGCCGAGGCAGCACCGTAGATCTCACCATTGTGCCGATACCTGTGCCTGAGCAGGAAGAATATATCGAGGGTATGGAGCTTGTAGAGTGCTACAGACCTTATGATATAAGATTCGGAGATAACTCAATAGATATGGGAACGGGCTTTGATTGCTTCAGTGAATATTCTCACCCTGATAATCCTGAAATGGAGCAGCAGGTAAGGATAAACAGATTACTACTGAGGACGCTTATGATAAAACACGGATTCGAACCCTATGAATTCGAATGGTGGCACTTTACTTATAAAGACGAACCTTACCCTGATACTTATTTTGATTTTCCGGTAAGCCGATGAGACTACAATAATTTTTAAGGAAATCGTTAATGTTTTCTTTAAAAATATTATTTTGAAAGAAAAAAATATTTGCAGGATTAATAATTTTAATGTATGTTTATCTTTTGAAAATATGTGAATTCTTTCATAAGTTATAATAAATAAATTTTTAGATAGATTTTGAAAAAAATTACGGTAAATATTGACGGTAAGGATTACTTCCTGAAAAGCGATGATGAGGCATTGACTAAGCATGCTGCTGATGCAGTAAATGAGCAGCTTGCTATGCTTAAAATCAAATCGAGGGATAGTTTGCCGGCAATTACTTTACCTGTTCTTGCGGCGCTAAATATTGCCGGGCGGGAACTTGAACTTAGTCAGAAGATTAATAAAGATATAGATTTTCTAATTAATGAATTATCAAATATGGCAGACTATTTGGAGTCTGCATTAAGATATTAAGTTTTTGCTCTTGATAATATTGCGTTCTTTGAAATAGAAATGAATTACGCCGCATTTTGCTATTATATTACTTTGTATAAAGAACTATACTCATTGAAAAGGGAATTATGCTCTGGTTATTAAAAACAGGCCTCACCCCGAAAGGGGAGCTTTAAGCTCAGTGGACGTTTGAGATAGTCAGGCTTTTACCCGCCGTGTCAGAAAGGTTCTTTTACAGGTCTCCTTTTTGCAGATAATAGTGAAATGCGGTTTTTTTATATTTAATTTTTACATTTTATTTTTCATACTAGGAGATTTTTAACTAATGGATATTATGATGATAATATTGTTCAGTATAATTGGGTTTGTTATTGCGTATGTTTTGGGGCATTTTACCACTTCGAAACTTACCAAAGTAAAAATATCCGAAGCTGAACAGCAAGCAAAGAATTTAATAAAAGATGCTGAATATGATGCCAAAAATATCAAGAAAGAGCAAAGTCTTGAGGCTAAAGAGTTCTGGCACAAGAAAAAACAGGAATTTGAATCCGAAAGACAATCCAAAAGAGATAAACTGACAACTTTTGAAAAGAAACTTCAGCAGAGAGAGGAAGCTCTCAATCAGAAGCTGAACGTTTTGCAGAAAAAAGAGCAACAAGTGCAGGGCTACGAACAGCAGCTTACAAAAAAAGAAACTGAACTGGGTGAAAAGTTCGAAGAAGTAGATAAAATTATAGCAGATCAGACTTTAAAACTTGAAAAAGTTGCCGGATTATCCAAAGAGGAGGCTAAACAGCAATTAATTGACCAACTTACTAACGAGGCTCGTTCTCTTGCCTCACATAAAATAAGACAAATCAAAGAAGATGCTAAACTAACTGCTCAGAAAGAAGCAGCAAGCATCGTAGTGCAGGCTATTCAGAGAACTGCATCAGACCACAGCACTGAAACTACAGTTGCGGTGGTAAATCTCGACAGTGATGAAATGAAAGGCAGAATAATAGGTCGCGAAGGCAGAAATATTCGTTCATTTGAAGCGGCTACCGGAATTGACCTGATTATTGATGACACACCGGAAGCTGTAGTAATTTCAGGGTTTGATCCTTTCAGAAGAGAAGTGGCTAAAGTTTCACTGGAAAAGCTAATGCTTGACGGAAGAATTCACCCTACACGAATAGAAGAAGTTGTAGAAAAATCAAAAATCGAACTTGAAAATGACCTTTCTACTATTGGTGAAAATACATTGCTTGAGCTGGGTATTCACAAAATGCACAGAGAGCTTCTGAGATATATCGGAAGGATGAAATATCGCACCAGTTACGGACAGAATCTTCTGAAGCACTCCATTGAAGTAGCTTATCTTGCCTCTATAATGGCTGCCGAACTTGGATTGGATGTAGAAATGGCGAAAAGGGCTGCACTTCTTCACGATATTGGTAAATGCGTGGAAAAAGATCCTTCTCCTCACGCCTTAATCGGATTTGAACTTGCCAAGAAATTTAAGGAACACCCACTTGTATGCAATGCTGTAGGGGCGCACCACGAAGATATTGAAATGGAATCTCCTATTGCTGTACTCGTACAGGCTGCGGATAGTATTAGCGGTGCAAGACCGGGAGCAAGACGTGAATCTCTTGAGAATTATGTGAAACGTCTTCAAAAGCTCGAAGAAATTGCCAAATCTTTCGACGGAGTTGGAAAGACTTTTGCAATTCAGGCAGGGCGTGAAATCCGGGTTATTGTTGAACCGGATAAAATTGATGATATTATGGCTGATAATATAGCTGAAAGTATCGCCGAAAAAATAGAAAAAGAAATGGAATATCCGGGACAAATTAAAGTAACGGTAGTAAGAGAAAGGCGAAGCGTTTCTATGGCTAAATAATCGGTTATTGAATTATTCATAATAACTTTTTAAAAATATTTGATATTTTTATTAACTCATCCGATGACTCGAAAGTTATCGGATGAGTTTTTTTTCAGATGTGAGGACGATAAGTGTCCGGTATTTCAGTTGCCATCCCGAATTGAATTCGGGATGGTGCAGATTCGGTTAAAGCCTTTTATATTATAAATATAACCGAATCCCGAGATAAATCTCGTAGCTAATGAATTATTCCCCCTCATTGCGAAACTCAGATACATCGACAGGCGGTTGCTGTGCCTGTCGAACTGCAGCACAGGTTTAGCAATGCCGGTTTCAGAAAAACTTTGTTTTGTTTGTAGAGACAAGGCATGCCTTGTCTCTGCACTTTCAGTCCTCCTCCGCTGCTGCGCAGCACCTCCTCCAAAGGAGGATAACATAATTCCACTCTTGCCCCGATAAATCGGGATGCAGACAAGGGGTGCTTTTGAAAATCTGTGATTTTCAAAAAGCGGGGTGGAATGGAATATCTTAAAGAATGAATATTTCTAAATTTTCAATACACTGCCCACAAAGACGAGGCACCGCCTCGTCTCTACGCTTTCCTCCTTTCATAAAGGAGGTGGCTCGGCACAGCCGAGACGGAGGATTATCTCTTTATTTCGGGCAGACACACAGGTCTGCACCTTGTATATTAGATTTTTTACCCGTCCCGATG
>CAZIXJ010000216.1:1065-5551 GCA_964542835.1 uncultured Hyphomicrobiales bacterium | reverse complement strand
TGCCAACAGGTTTTTGCCTCTTAAAATCCCGATCGAATATATTTTATGTATCCCTACTATTTTTTCGATCGTATTAGCTGCCAATAAAGGAAACTGACCTTTCGAAAAATCTGCTAATCCTTTTTTAAATTCAACCAGTTTTCCGGTTTTGTGCAACTTTTTATAATCAGGAAAGAGTTTGAATTTTTTTCCAACCGGATTAAATGGCATCACGTTTAATAGTTTCTTAAAAAGCTGATTGTTTATTCCGTAAAAATTCTCAAAAATTGCTTTTTCATTTTCGTTATCAATCGTAAGAAACATAATTATCGTATCGGGCAAAATTTCGCTGAGCTTTGAAGATATGTAATGGTAAATGCTGTTTAGGTCTTTCAGGTAAAATGCTTCAATGACCATGGTATTGAGAAATTGCAGATTGGCTTCGCTTTCCTTCAGTGTTTGCTCTGCTTGTTTGCGTTCGGTTATTTCATTAAATGTAACCACAATGTTGTCTGGTATCAATTGAGCAAATATTTCACAGGTTTTTTTGGATCCGTCTTTGCAGGTAATGTGGTATTCGCCTGTGTTTATTGCAGTATCTGACTCCCGGGCATTTTCCAGAAGGGGTTCCCATCGTTCAATAGCCTGTTTTCTGTATTCCGGATCGGGATAGGCAAGTTCAGCCCATTTGGAAACTGTTGCGGGTGCATGGCCGAACATTTTTTTTGCATTTTGACTCCAATATTGAATTTTTTCATTAGTTAAATCAGCAATAGCTATGGGAAACGGACTTTCATTAACAATTAAGCTGAGTTTTTTTTCGCTTTGTTTAAGGGCTTGTTCTGCTTTTTTACGTTCTGTTATATCCCTTGTATTAAACAGAATTTCAATTGGGTTGTAATTATCGTCAAAAATAAAAGTACCGTGTGTTTCAAACCATAAATACGAACCATCAGCACATAAATTTCTATATGTTGCTTTTGCTTTTTCTGTTCTGTGTTCAATGAAAGATATAAATTCTGATTGCACTGTGGGCAGATCATCAGGATGAACAAAATCCATTACATTTTTGCCAATCAGGCTTTCAACATCATAACCCAATATTTTATGCGATGCACCTACAAATTTAAAATTACCCTTCAGGTCAGTTACTGCAACCAGGTCGAGCATATTATCTGAAACTGATTTTAATTTTTTCTCGCTTGCTTTTGCTTTTTCTATGGCTACTTGTAGGTCATTATTTTTTCGTTGAACTTCTTCATTAATTTTTGTTACTTTATTTTGTTCCTGTTCTAACTGTTTTGCTTGTTCAAAACATTTAAGGTTTTTCAAACCTGTATTACCTATTGTTTCGGTTAGTTTAACCAAAAATTCGGCGTTCTTTCTAATTTGCTCTTCGCTAAATACGGGGACGTTTTCAAGCGCGCTTAGATACTTTTTTTCATCAAAACCAAACTGTTTTGCCTGCTGTCTGAAATATTCTATATCGGGTTTGTTTGTGAGAAATTGTCCGGTAAAAAAGTTGCCAACGTGTTCATCTCCAATCATAATAGGAACTGCTACATCAACCAGTCCGTTTTTACATTGATAGACATTGTATTTTTTGCCCTGCTTTAGTTTACCGGCCAGAATCGTATCGCTCTCGTTACATCTTTTGCTTGTTTCCGGGTTCATTCGGTGAAATTGTGCGCAGATTGGCTGCCAACCTGTTGAAACCAGAACATTTCCGTCTAAATCAAGAATGGCCGTAACTGTACCGTTTATTCCGGTAAAACTTTCGCATAGCGATTTTAACTCATCTACATCAATGATTTGTGATAGATTATATTCAATCATTTCACTGAATTTTCAACAATTTCAATTTCTTCCGGTGTAAGTTCGTATAATTCATATACCATTTGGTCTATTTCATTGTCGGTTTGGTTTATTTGGCTTTGCAAATCGTTTATTTTTTGTTTGGTGGAGTTGAAATATGCACGCCACTGGTTGTTTTCATCGCCTAAACCAAATTTTACTTTTTTCTTTTTCAATTCTTTTTTAAATGCTTCGTAATCAAATTCGTAAAAAGCATCTAACTTTTTGCTGGTTTTCTCAATGCCCGTTTCTTCTTGCAGGGTTTTCAGGAAATTTCTTTTTTCGGTTTGCAATTCTTTGTTTAGCGAAAGCATTTGGTCGGCTTTTTCGATGAAAATATTTTGTTGCGAAATATCTTTTAACTGTGGTAATGGAAAGGGTTCCAGATATTTGGTCTTGAAACGGAAATAACCGCCACGAAGTTCGGTGCCTGTGTTTTTTATAAAAAACCACATAATTTTTGAGTTAAAAATACTCAACCAAAATTTGTAATCTTCTTCATACTTCTTGTTTTTTATGAAACTATACAGGGTTGTTCCGTGATAAAATTTTCCTTTATCGAAACTCATATTTGAACCGTATGAAATATCGGGAGTTATGATTTTTGGTTGTTCAAATTCAGCTAAACTTTTAGGATAAATATAAAGAAACCAGCCTTTTTTGTCCATTTTTCTACGTTCTCTTGCTCTCAAAAAGGATTCGTTTTCTTTTAAATATTCATACCCCAACGGAAAGTTTTCCTCAATATAACTTTCGGTCATCGGGTTTGCTTTGCCATTTTCGATTACATAGGGAAAAATCACGAAGTGATGATTTTTAAGATGTTTGTATTTTGAGATATCTTCGCCTTTAAGTAACGGTTTTGTGAAAGCTGTTTCAATTTTTACAATTTTGTCTAATGCCTGAGAATATCCTTCTACATAAACACCTGCCTGCTTGCCTTTTATGAGATAAACTTTATCGCCGCTTGTGGCAATACCCTGAAAAATTTTGGCAAAAACATCTTTTACTCTTAATGGTTGTTTGTTTAGTTTTCTCAAAACATCGGTTACACCTACTTCATTCAAATGCCATTTTTCTGCACCTATTTTTTCATAAGAAATGGTATCAAAATTAAAGGGTTCTGATATTTTGTGTGGGCTTATTTGTTTAAATTTTAGAACAGAATTATTCAACGACAAATTGAGGATACAGGTGTATGTAGAGGCATCGGCAAAAACCATTTCAGAACCGAAAAGCACCAAATTTTCTGCTGCTTGTTTTTTAGTTAATAAGTCTCTTATTCCTCTTCCAAATTCAGAAATTAAAAATTTATGTGGTAATATAAATGAAACTTTTCCTTTGGGTTTAATTAAATCAAGCGATTTTTCAATAAATAAAACATAGATGTCGTAATTAGAAGTCGCTGAAATATAGTTCTTCCCGTAGAATAAACTTTCTTTTTCATAATTAGCTTTTAATCCCTGCAGGCGCACATACGGGGGATTTCCCAACACTACATCAAAACCGTTTCGGTTGTTTCCGTACAAACCTTTGGATTCTTCGGCCGAATTTAACTTTTCGGCATATTCATACACTTTTTTCGATATTTCAATGGCTTCTTGTGCCAATTGTTCCGCTTTTTGAGATTCATCTTTAATTAATTTTGCATAATCCGGTTTGTTTTCGGGCAGTTTCTGATATACTTTTTCTTTCACTTCAGGATTAAACACCTGTGGAAATTCCTTTTCCCAATCAAACGCTTTTTCGCCGGCTACTTCGGGGGCGTCAATCAATGAGTTTCCGCATTTTATATTGCCTGATAGGTCGGAAAGTGGCCTGCCGCGCCGGGCAGTACGCAACCAAAGCGAAAGTTTGGCAATTTCTACGCTTTCTTCGTTAATGTCCACGCCGTATATATTGTTTTCTAATATCGACTTATCGGTGTCGAATATGCGGATACGGTCGCCTGTGAGTTCTGCAATTTTATCGTCGGTTTCTTTATGTTCGGCCATCAGAAAATCGAGTGTTTGATTTAAAAATGCACCGCTGCCGCAGGCCGGGTCAAGTATTTTGAGGAACAATAACCAATTTTTGTAAGCGTTCAGCGTATCAAAAAGTTGTTTCCCTTTTTTGTTGGTTTTTTGTTTATGGGTACGGTCGTTTGTCTTTACATAGAAGGTGTCATCAATCAGTATGTTTTTGATTTGCAATTCCGCTTTTTTCTCATCGCAAAGTTTGCCTACCGTGTTTTCTACAATGTATTTGGTAATGTATTTCGGGGTGTAAAAAACACCGTCTTTTTTGCGTCTGCTTTGTTCCCTGGCGGTTGGTTCGCCTTGTAGTTTGGCGGTTATTTCTTCAATTTCGTTAAGCGAATGCTCAAAAATATGCCCGAGGATGTTTACATCTACTTCTGTACCGAAATCGTATCGCGACAATTTTAAACTGTCATTTTCTAAAACAACATCATCAATTTTTGTGTCGGGATTGTCCAAAATTTCATCTTTGCGGAACAGCCCACCGTTGTATGCCGGTATTTCGCCCCAACCTTCAATTTTTTTTCCTTCATTGAGATATGAAAAATAATCTCTGAAAAAATTATAAAGCGGTTCGTATCGGTTTATTTTTTTTAGTGTTTTCCAATCTTCAATAATTTTACTGACGATATTAG
>CAZIXJ010000216.1:0-1055 GCA_964542835.1 uncultured Hyphomicrobiales bacterium | reverse complement strand
CAGGAATTAAGCCAATATCTTCGGCAAAAAGTATAAAAAGCAAGCGGTCTAATAATTTCTGCGATTTTTTAAACAGCGTGAGTTTATCGTATTGCGGATTTTGTTCTACAAGATTCTGAAAAATCTTGTCTTTAAACTGCTTATAATCCGCATACAGTTGTTCCGTTATTTTTTCTTCGTGAAATTTGGTTTCCTGCTGCAGTTTGTCCGGCAAGTCGTTGAAAATACTTTCATTGCTCAATAGTAAATACAAAAGCGCAAAACGCTCTTTACTTAATTGGAACAGATCAAATTCTTCGTATTCGGTGGTATTGTCTATATAAAACCGCAGACTCTGAAAATTTGAGGTAATAACATATTTACACTCAGGTTGGTTGTTTTTGTAACTGAACGCTTGCTCTTTTATGCTTTCAAGGTCTTTTGTTTTTGTCGATTTCAGTTCGATTACGCCGATAGCTTTTCCGTTTCGGATAATTGCGCCGTCGGCTTTCCGGCTGTCTGTTTGGTTTTTATATTCGGTTGTTAAATTGTAGTCTTCATCGGGGTTTAAGGTGTATCCCAAAGTTTGCACAAAAATTTCCCGTAAAAATCCTTCCTGATAGTTCTCTTCTTTGAGCTGCATTATATTGGCCAATCTCGTTTTATTACCGTAGAACTGTTGAAAATTTTCATACGATTTGTTTAACTTATCCGTATCAAGGTTTTTTAAATATTTGTTGGTTACCGACTTTTGGAATAATCCCATGTGTGCTTTTGTTTATCAGTCGTTAATTGTTGTTTTGATTTTGTTGCCTGAAAAAAACTTATTAGTATGTTATAGACTTATTTTCAATGTCTGCCCATACATCACGAAACCAAGGCCGTAACCTACAATGTTAAGCAATTTTATCGTTTAAAAAAAGTTCTGTCAATAGTTTTTGAAATGAGAAAGCCAGAGTTGGTTATATTTTTCCTATGCCCGTGTCAACCGCTCCTTTCTATATTCCGCGGCACTGTAAATTTAAAAACGCTGCCTTTTCCCACTTCACTTTCTACCCAAATTTCTCCGCCGTGTT
>CAZIXJ010000215.1:0-5577 GCA_964542835.1 uncultured Hyphomicrobiales bacterium | reverse complement strand
TGTATGCAAATGAATTATAAGAAATATGGCGACGTAAAATACATTATTTACAGCAAAATCAGGATAATCTGTTTGTGTTTTTAGGAATAGCTGCGGGAGAAGAACTGACACTTCTACCACTGAAACGGAGGATTATTTCGAAATAATTTTAAAAATTTCGCAATTTGATTAATGAATTTTTAAGGATGTTCTAATCAGTTTATTGAAAATATGTAATTGTTTTTGTGTTTCTTATTGCATTTATTTATAATTAATATATTGATTTTGCGTCAGTATTTTTTAATTGTAAATAATAATAAAGATAAAAATAATGGCGAAAAACGATACTGAAAAAATTGAATTGCTTGCCAATTCCATTGGCAAAATAAAGCAGGAACTTGCAAAAGTAATAGTAGGACAGGAAAAAACGATTGATGAATTGCTTATTGCACTTTTTGCGAAGGGACATTGCCTGCTTATAGGAGTTCCGGGACTTGCAAAGACTTTACTTATTAGAACTCTTTCCCGAACGATGAATCTTGACTTCAGCAGAATACAGTTCACGCCCGACCTAATGCCCGGAGATATAAGCGGTACTGAAATAATTGAAGATAACATTTCTACCGGTCAGAAACAATTCAGATTCATTAAGGGTCCGGTATTTGCAAATATTGTTCTTGCCGACGAAATTAACAGAACTCCTCCGAAAACTCAGGCTGCACTTCTTGAAGCTATGGAAGAGCATGAAGTAACT
Source organism: uncultured Hyphomicrobiales bacterium (assembly GCA_964542835.1). Taxonomy (GTDB): domain Bacteria; phylum Bacteroidota; class Ignavibacteria; order Kapaibacteriales; family UBA2268; genus CAZIXJ01. Next base: position 4,844 of record CAZIXJ010000215.1, on the reverse strand, counting down.
GCTGCAGGTACTACTTACAAACTTGATGAACCGTTTTTTGTGCTTGCCACTCAGAATCCTATTGAGCAGGAAGGAACTTATCCGCTGCCTGAAGCCCAGTTAGACAGGTTTATGTTTAATATCTGGCTGGATTATCCCTCAGAGCAGGAAGAAAAAAATATTGTAAAATCAACTACTGCAAATTTGAAACCGAAAATAGATAAAATACTCGGCGATGCTGATATTAATGAATTTCAGGAACTCGTAAGGAAAGTACCCGTTTCAGATAATGTAATTAATTATGCAGTAAAATTAGTAAGAGCTACCAGACCTGAAAGCACCGATATTGATATAATTAAAAACTATATCAGCTATGGTGCGGGTCCGAGAGCTTCGCAATATCTGATACTCGGTGCCAAATCCAAAGCGGCACTATCAGGCAGATACACTCCCGAAATTGAAGATATCAAATCAGTGGCAGTGCCTGTACTGAGACACAGAATAGTTGCCAATTTCAATGCAGAAGCCGACAATATGAATGCTAATGATATTATCAGAAAACTTATGGATGAATTAAAATAGAATTATTTTTGTTTTTATTTATCAGGAGAAAGCTATGTACAATTTTGTTGTTTGTTTTTTAATTTCATTTGCATACAGTTTTAATCTTATGGCAGTGGAAATAGGGTTTGATGTAAATGAAGACCAGACTATCAATATTAATAAATTACGCGGACAGTCAATTTTCACTCTCAAAGGCGATGTAAATGAGACTGACATTTCCACACAGTTAAATAAATCAGGTATTGAAGGGACTATTAATCTCAAACCGAAAAAAGTGGAAAGCACCACTGCTGAGATTACGCTTGACATTTCTGACATTTTAAATAAAGATATTCAGCAGGATTATGCTGATAAATTTTTGCCTCTTATAGACAATAATAAAATTATTATTAAATTTCATAACTTTAAGAATGCTGAAGTTGCAGAAAAAGATGATATGATAAAGCGAGTGAATATTCACGCTGAAGCAAAAGCTGAAATATTCATTAATAATAAAAGCACTGATATGGAATTTCCCGTAAACATTATTTTCCTTAAAGAATCTGCTTTTACTAAAAAAAGGGGCGAAGGGCATATCCTCTCCATAAGAGGCGCCTGCAAGATTGATTTGAAAGATTTTGGCGTAAAAATACCCGATAAAGAAAACTCTGAACTAAACTTAAGTTTTAATTTTGAGGGAAATTCCAAGTAATTTGAATATTATTTTTTTTATTGGTTGTCTCAGATCAATAGCTGTATTGTATGATTTTGAGGCAACTTTTTATTTTTTTTATAAAAATATATTTTAAAATAGCCTGAAAGTTCTTAATTTAGATATTTTGTGAAAGTCATTTTTTTTATCGTAAATAAACAGGTGTGAAATGTCAGGGCTTACAAACTATACTATAAATAAAAAACTGCTTAAACACTACGAAAAGGAGAACTTTAATATAAAGGAACTCTTTGCGTTAGATAAAAACAGGTTCAATAAATTTTCCATAAAGCTGGATGATATATTATTTGATTTCTCAAAAAATCTAATAAATGACGAAACCTTTGATATCCTTCTTAAGCTGGCTGATGAAGCGAAACTAAAAGAGCATACCGAAAGAATGTTTGCCGGAGAAAAAATAAATTTTACAGAAAACAGAGCAGTGCTTCATACCGCTCTCAGGGATAAAACCAAATCAAAATTAATTCTTGATGGTACAAATATAAAAGATGATATAAATGATGTACTGAAAAGAATGAAAAAATTTGCCGATAAAATTCATTCGGGTAATCATAAAGGATATACGGGCAAATCTATAAATACTATCGTAAATATCGGCATAGGAGGTTCTGACCTTGGTCCGCGTATGGTTTGCGAAGCTCTTAAGCCATATGCAGTAAAAGGCTTTAATGTACATTTCGTTTCAAACGTTGATGGTACTGATATTTTCGAGACGCTGAAAAAAATCAATCCGGAAACTACACTTTTTATTATAGCCTCAAAGACATTTACTACACAGGAAACTCTCACTAATGCCAATACAGCAAAGCACTGGTTCCTTACTCATACTTCATTTGAAAACATCAAAAAGCATTTTATTGCAATTTCCACAAACAAAAAAGCTGTAAAAGAATTTGGAATCTCTTCTCAAAATATGTTTGAATTTTGGGACTGGGTAGGCGGCAGGTATTCTATGTGGTCCGCTATTGGTATGTCAATAGCACTTTATACCGGATTTGATACTTTTGAGAAACTTCTTCAGGGTGCTTACTCTGCTGATGTGCATTTCAGAACTATGCCTCCCGAAAGAAACATACCCGTAATAATGGCATTATTGGGAATATGGTATAATAACTATTTCGGATTTAAATCCCAAGCCGTAATTCCATATGACCAATATCTTTCAAAACTGCCGGAATTTTTGCAGCAGCTTGATATGGAAAGTAACGGAAAATATGTTGATGTAAGAAATAAACAAATAGATTACAATACGGGCAATATAATTTGGGGTACTGCAGGCACTAATGCACAGCATTCATTTTTCCAGCTCATTCATCAAGGTACACAAAAAATCCCCGTAGATTTCATAGCTCCGGTAATATCTCAAAATGAGACCGGCAGCCATCACAGTATATTGCTTTCCAATATGATAGCTCAGTCTGAAGCATTAATGAAAGGAAAAACTGAAGAGGAAGTAATTAATGAGATGCAAAATGCGGGGGCTGATGAAGCCGTTATTAAAAAAGTATTGCCTCACAGAGTATTTGCCGGAAACAGACCTTCAAACACTTTTCTTCTGAAAAAAGTTACTCCTGAAACACTTGGCAAACTAATTGCATTTTACGAGCATAAAGTTTTCGTTCAGGGTATAATCTGGCGGATTAATTCTTTCGACCAATGGGGAGTAGAGCTTGGCAAGCAACTTGCAAAGAAAATCCTTCCCGAACTGGAAACCGACGGAAAAATTAATTCTCACGACAACTCAACAAATGCACTGATAAATCATATAAAAACCATCAAAAACAAAAATTTATGAAAAAGTGGACTAATAAGGACATATTGAAATTATACCTGCAGAGAAGCATACCTTCCACTCTTCACGGGAAGATTATCGAAAGATATGCTGACTATGACAGTATGGCAAATGCCAAAAATGATTCCTTTTTGAATTATACTTTAAATCAAAATCACCTTTTCGACAACTACGATGATATTAATGAAAAAACAGAAAAGCAACTCGAACTTTGTGAAGAAAATAATGTGAAGTTAGTTTCTGTATTTGATGAAGAATATCCCGCATTGCTAAAAAGGATTACTCATCCTCCGGTATTGCTTTTCGTAAAAGGCACTTTGCAGAAACCGGATACCATTGCAATAGCAATGGTAGGAACAAGGCGGAATTCCCTTTACGGCAAGCTGATGGCACAAAAATTTGCCGATGTATTTGCCCGTTACAAAGTAGTATTAGTAAGCGGTCTGGCAAATGGTATTGATACAATTTCACAGATGCAGTCTGTAAAAAGCGGTGGAATTACATATTCAGTGATTGCCTGCGGAATTGATAAGTTATCGCCGCAGACTGCCGTAAAAAATTCAAAAAAAATAATTGAAAGCGGTGGAGCGATAATTTCTCATTATCCCTGCGGCGTAAAAGCTCTTCCTCCGTATTTTCTGCAGCGAAACCGAATAATAGCCGGAATTTGCTCTGCTACCTTAGTCATAGAAAGCGGATTCAGGGGTGGTTCTCTCAATACTGCAAAGCACTGCATACAGGAAGGCAGAGAGCTTTTCACTATACCCGGCAACCTTACTTCGGAAAAAAGCAACGGCACAAATAAACTGATAAGGGAAAATCTCGCTCATGCGGTACTCTCTCCGGAAATGGTGCTGGAAGATATTGGGCTGGAAATAAAAGGAAGCAACAAACTTATAAAAGATGAAAAAGTGAAGTTTGATAACCCAAGAGAACAAAAAATTTACGATATAATTAACTATGAACCGCTTCACGTAGATGATATTGCAGAAAAGAGCGAGCTTGATATCTCTGATGTTCTCGTAAAGCTGCTCGAGCTGGAATTCAAAGGATTTGTAAAGCAGTTGCCCGGAAAGAATTACATAAGAAATATATAGAATTCAAAATATAAAACAAACTAATCAGAAGAGCATTTTATGGATTTTAATACTAAATATCAGGAATTTGTAAGATTAATAGAAACTGAACTGGAAAAAGCAGTCCCTGAAAAGAAACCTTTAAGCCTCTATGAACCTTTCAGATATATTTTAAAAGGCGGCGGCAAAAGGATTCGCCCGGTGCTTTCGATGATAGCCTGCGGAGCTGCCGGAGGCGAGCCTGAAAAAATGGCAAAAATAAGTGCTGCCGTAGAAATTCTACATAATTTTACTCTCGTTCACGATGATATAATGGATGACTCTCCTATCAGAAGAGGAAGGGAAACTATCCATACAAAATGGAACAGTGCAGTGGGAATACTGACAGGTGACCTGATGGTAAGCTATTCATGCAGGATGCTTCCTAATCATACCGAGCATAGCAGATGTAACGAAATTCATGATTTGTTTACAAGAGGCTATATCGAAGTTTGCGAAGGTCAGGGATTTGATATGGATTTTAACAACAATAAAAATGTAACTCTTGATGATTATCTGATGATGATTACAAAGAAAACTTCATGGCTTCTTATTACTGCTACGCTATGCGGAGGGCATTTTGCACTGGCTGATGAAAAAACTATTAATGCGCTTTACGATTACGCCATTAATCTCGGTATTGGATTTCAGATACAGGATGATTTGCTGGATATATCTGCCG
>CAZIXJ010000214.1:0-5582 GCA_964542835.1 uncultured Hyphomicrobiales bacterium | reverse complement strand
TCATAATTACAATAAGTACATTTTTCGTCAATATCCTGAACTCCATAATTCCAAAATGCTTAAAAAATAAATTACCTTAGTTTATAATAATGTAAACTAAGGTAATATATTGTAAAATTTGCATTTGAATAATTTTTTTTACTGAAATTGAATTCAAAATCTCATATATATTATTCCGCTCAGCACCATCCAGTCATAAAGTACGTGTTCGGTATCTACAAGTCCATTGAATAAAATAGTAGCAGCCATCATTTCGCCAAGGTGGTTTTGCTGAATTGAAGAAGTAGTAAGCATCATTTGATTTTCTTCACCTGTATATTTAAAAGTACCACCCGTGCGACTTTTTTTGTTTATTTCAGCATATTTATCAGAGCCGTAATTACCATTGAGTACTTTTGTATTAAAAGGTTTTATCTCGTAGCCTGATAATTTAATCTTGAAATTTGTAATTATTTCATCCCTGTCTATGTAATAATCATTAAAATCATAATAAGAATTATTAATGTCCAAATCAATAAAAGTGGTGTATTTATTCATCTCATTGGTATAAGTTATTCTACCGGATTTTTTTTCGTAATGAAAAGCTAAATCATCGTGCATTCTTTCATTTAATATATATCCGTCTGTAATAATAAGTTCGAAATAACTATGATATACTTCTTTCCAGATAGTATCATTTATTAGTATTGTGTCTTTTATGATTTTTTCTACAATTAAAGTATCTGTAATTACAGAATCAATTATTACGGTATCCTGCAAATAAATAAAAGTAGTATCTGCAGCTACTAGCCGTTTTTTGTAATCATCAATTCCGAGAGTATCCTGACAAGACTGGAAACTCATAATAATAAATACAATAAGCGATATTATCATTATCTTTTTCATTTAGAAATTCACTCCCGTTCCGATATAAAGTCCATATTTATCTGATGTAAAGAATCTGCTCTGATGATGATAACCGAGTATGCTGTAATTTGCACCTGCTGTAAGATTAAGATAAGGATTGATTTTAATTTCAGTACCGAGCATCATTCTGCCTACAGGTCCTGCCTGATTACCACCGACAGAAATCTGAAGTGCAGGGCTGAACATTTTGTATTTTGCAAAATCAGGCGTGTATCTGAAATCAAGTGAGAAAGTCCGGAAATTAGGTTGCTGTTCGTATTCCCATACTTTGCCGTTATTATCTATCCCAATAAATGTCTGATAGAAATTTTCCCTTTTGTAATTAATTCCGAATTTTATTTGTTCATCCAGTTTGTACCAAATACCTGCACCGAAGTTATTAAGCATTTGCATTTCGGATGGTTGCATTTCTCCCGAATGATTGGAATAATAACCTGAGCCATTCAGCTCAAGCATCAAATTCAATTCTTTATAATTAATGCTTCTGCTAACAGGATTTGCATAATTCTGTTGCATTTCAGAGTATGCGAAAGCCGGAGTAATATTTTTATTTATAAAATCAGAATTTCTGACTTCATTTGTATAATTCAATTTTTTAGTATTGCGGGATACAGGCAAATCAAAATTACGGGCAAAAAATCCTGATGATATACCGCTGTTATTATTTTTGCCGGAATTAACGTTATACATGTTCTTGCCTGATTCATTAAATGCTTTATTTTCATCAGTATTAATTACTTCATCAGAAGAGGCACCGGCTAATTTTTCACTGCTTCTGTCTGTGCTTTCGGAACTGACTACAGGAATGCTTTTTATACTATCATTGCTGTCATTGGTATATCCGAGAGAAAGCATAATAATAATTGTAGCAACTGATGCTGCAATACCACCGATAAATCCCTGAGAATACCTGCTCCAAAGAGAAGTGCTTTGTACGGAGGATGCCGCACCGGCTCCTGATGATGCAGTAGCTGCAGACGCAGATGTAGCAGCGGCACCAAATCCGAGGGCGCCAAAAATAGCGGCTTCGGAGCCTGCTCTCGGAGTAAAAGCTCTTGTATCCTGAGCAACTGCGTTCTTTATTGCCAGTTGCTGCTTCAGTTCAGTTCTCATTTCGGTACTTGAAGAAAGAGAAGCGAAGAGCTGCTCTTCTTCGGCACCGGAGAGTGAGCCGTCTATAAAATCGTGAATTAATTTTTCTGTTTCCATCATAACATCTATATTTTATTTTAAATTTTGCTAATATCGTTTAAATATGGTTTTAAAATTTCTTTGATTTTTTTCTTAGCCCTGAATACTTTGGAGCGTGCATTTACAGAAGATATATCCATAACTTCCGAAATTTCATCATAGCTAAGCCCTGTATATTCTCTTAGAACGAATGCTTCTTTATAGTCACTTTCCAGTAATTCAAGAGACCTGCTTATAAGGTCCAGCAATTCCTTGCTTTCGTAATTTTGAGTATCATAAGCCAAATATTCGTAATCATCGAGATTAACTGTTTTTTTCTTATCTCTTTTGTAATTTAAACAAAGATTCCGTGCTATTGTAATTAAAAAACCTATTACGTTAGAGTGCTTTCCATTGGCAGCTCTCTTAAAAAATCTGATAAACACTTCCTGAAACAAATCTTCGGCATCATCTTCATCTCCTACGATTTTCAGAACGTATGCGTGAACCTTTCCTGAATGTCTGCTGTAAATTTCAGCAAACATTCTTTCTTTAGTAGCAGAGCTTTCCTCATCACTCGTCATAATTTCGAGCAGCTCTTCATCACTGTAAATATTCAGTTTTTGTCTCATCAGACTTTACTTATTTAAACATACTAATAATAATTACACAAAAATCAAAATAATGTTGCATAAAATAAAGATTTATTTTTAAAATAAATCTAATTACTTAATTTTGTAAATATTATTTTTAATTTTCTTATTTGGAGGTATTTTTTGGCTGAGAACTTTTTTCAGGTATATTTGCTGATACCGGGTATGATACTTTTTGCAAGAGTAATAGATGTAAGTATCGGTACAATGCGAATTATCCTCCTTAGCAAAGGCTATCGGGGATATGCAGGTATGCTGGGCTTCCTCGAAAGTCTTGTATGGATTATGGCCACCGTACAGATAATGCAAAATCTCGACAGTGTTTTCAATTACCTTGCATATGCAGGAGGATTCGGGCTTGGCACTTATGTAGGTGTAATGCTTGAGCAAAAAATATCTATCGGGAAAGTAATAGTCAGGATAATTACTTATAAGGATAATTCTCTGCTAGTAGCAAAGCTTAGAGATGAAAATTACAGTATGACTACGATTGATGCAGAAGGTAGATTCGGAAACGTAAAAGTGCTGTTCCTCGTAACTGACAGAAAACAGGTAAATAAACTTGCCAAACTGATTAATGAATATCACCCTAAAGCATTTTACACAATAGAGGATATAAGATACGTAAATGCCGATGAGATGAAAAAGCATTCTCCGTTATTCAGTACAGGCAGATTAAGGTCGGCTTTTAATAAAAGAAAGTGATAGAAATGAAATTAAAAAACAAAATAACTTCGGGCTTTTTTATTGCTATTGTTGTGCTGATAGCCTCGGGAGCATTATCAATTATTGAATTTATTAACCTCAGCAATAAGGTAAAATCTATGCTGAGCGATAATTACAAAAGCATAGAGGCTTCAAATTCTATGCTTAACGCTCTTGATATAATTGATGAAAATATTATGCTGAAAATAATTAATAATGACATACAAAAACCTGATAAAAGCGGTGATAGTTTGTTTGATGCTAATCTGCATATAGTAAAAAATAATTTGACTGAAAAAGATGAAGATAAATATATTCAGAAAATTGAAAACAGCTATATTGAATTAAATGAAACAAAAAATTCTTTAGCTAATAGTGATAAGGACACCTCGGCTATTGTTTATTATCATAATATCATAAAACCAAAAATTACAAACCTAAAGAATGATATAAAAAAACTTCTGGAATTAAATCAGGATAAAATGTATTACACTGCTTCAGAAATTGAAAATCAGGCAAGAAGGTCTTTGATGCCCGGGATAATTGCCATTGTAGCTGCTGTTTTATTTGCCCTGATATTCAGATTTTTTATTAACAGATTTATTGTAAAGCCTATTTCGGTTTTGACTGAAAACGTAAATAACTTCTATAAATACAGAAAAGTATTCACTCATAACATACAAACAAAGGATGAAATAGAAGAGCTTTATAATGCAGTGGAAATGCTTGTAATAGATATAGAAAGTGAAAGCAAATGAGACCCGATGTAGTAATCAGGAATCTCAGCATTGTAATGATATTTAATTCATTCTTTTTGCTGATATCTGCCGTTATTTCATTTTTGTATAACGAATCAGCGTATATTTCACTTTTTTACAGTTTTATTATTGCTTTTTCTTTTGGTATATTTCCTTATATTTTTGTACCAAAAAATAAATCCCTGCAAAAAAATGAAGGCTCGGTAATAGTTGTGCTTGGGTGGCTTCTAACGTGCATTGTAGGAGTTATTCCATATTTGCTGTATGGCGGGGAATTTAATTTTACCAATGCATGGTTCGAGAGCGTATCAGGATATACTACATCAGGCTCTACTATACTGAACGATATAGAATCTCTGCCCAAAGGGCTTCTTTTCTTCAGAAGCTCCACTCACTGGATTGGCGGTATGGGGATAATCCTTTTCGTACTTGTGATACTGCCATCAGGCGGAAAAACGAAAAAAACACTTTATGATACTGAAGTATCACAACTTGCAAAATTCAATTTTCAATTTAAAGCAAGCGAAGCAATAAAGGTGATTCTTTATGTTTATCTCGGGCTTACAATATTGGAAACAGCAGCCCTGATGTTTGCCGGAATGGATTGGTTCGACGCCGTGAATCATTCGTTTGCTACCATTGCTACCGGAGGGTTTTCTACAAAGAATTTGAGTATTGCTGCATTCGACAATGTAAATATTGAGATAATTATAATGATATTTATGGTGTTATCAGGCATACATTTTGGATTGCTTTACGGATTAATATTATTCAAGAATTTTAATATATTCAAAAATCCAATAGTCAGATATTATCTCATAGCAATGTTTGCAGGAGTAATAATTGTAGCTGCAAATTTATATTTTTCAGAAGGATATTCTATAGCCGATGCTCTCAGATATTCATCTTTTCAAGTGATTTCATTAGGTACAACTACAGGATTTGCCACATTTGATACTATAGCATGGTCTCCGCTTGCGCAGTTGATTTTAATTTTCTTTACTATTCAGTGCGGATGTGCAGGCAGTACATCCGGCGGACTAAAAGCAGACAGAGTATTCATACTTTTAAAATCTATCAGCCACCAGATAAAGCAGATTAATCACCCTCACGGCGTATTCCCAATTAAAGTAGGAAAGTATAGCATAAACGATACAGTACTGCAAAATACACTTACATTTTTCGGGCTATATTTACTGATATTGTTTTTCTCCACAATAATTATTGCGGCTTCGGGAGTGGATATCTGGACTTCATTTTCTGCATCTGCAGCTACTCTCGGCAATGTAGGTCCCGGATTCAACGAAGTAAGTTCACTGGGCAATTATGCAGGCATCCCTGATTATGGCAAATGGTCTCTTACTGCCAATATGCTGTTTGGAAGACTGGA
>CAZIXJ010000213.1:617-5597 GCA_964542835.1 uncultured Hyphomicrobiales bacterium | reverse complement strand
AATTACAAATTTTTTAGAATATGCCCCATTTTTATTTTTTTTGTCTCCAGATAAAATCTGTTAATTTTATTGGGCTTTATTTCAATAGGTATCATTTCGCTTATTTCAATCCCATAGTTCTTAAGCCCGATTTTCTTTCCCGGATTATTTGTAATTAGCCGTACTTTATTGATATTCAAATCTTTAAGTATCTGAGCAGCAATTCCATAATCTCTCGGGTCAGCAGAATGTCCGAGTGCGAGATTGGCTTCTACTGTATCAAGCCCCTTATCCTGCAAAGCATATGCTTTAATTTTATTAACAATTCCAATCCCTCTCCCTTCCTGTCTCAGGTAAATCAGTACACCCTTTCCGTTTTCTTCTATCATCTTCATTGAATTATGTAATTGATGTCCGCAATCGCATCTTTGGGAGCCGAAAGTATCGCCGGACATACATTCGGAATGAACTCTTACGAGAGTAGTTTCATCTTCAAAATTATCACCTTTTACAAGGGCAATATGGTCATAATCATCACGCTTGTTTTTATAAACTTTTATTTTGAAGTCACCATAATCAGTAGGCATAGTAGCTTCAGCAACTACATCCACCAGCCTTTCGTTTTTCAATCTGTAAGCTATCAGGTCCTGCACTGTAATTACTTTCAGATTATATACTTCGGCAAATTTCATAAGGCTGTCGTACCTTGCCATAGTACCGTCTTCATTTATTATCTCACACAATACTCCCGAAGGTTTCAGTCCCGCAAGTTTCATAAGGTCCACCGTTGCTTCGGTATGCCCCGACCTTCTCAATACTCCGTCTTTAGATGAAATCAGAGGAAATACGTGCCCCGGTCTTAATAAATCCGAAGGTTTTGTATTATCGTCAATTAAAGAGTTTATTGTTTTAGCTCTGTCAGCAGCAGAAATGCCCGTAGTAGTATCGTGAGCATAATCTACCGAAACAGTAAATCTAGTGCTGTGCAATGCAGAATTATTGGAAACCATAAGGTCAATTTCAAGTTCTGCGGCACGCTCTTCTGTAATGGATACGCAAATAAGACCTTTCCCTTTGGTGGACATAAAATTAACCGATTCGGCAGAGCAATACTCGGATGCCATTATCAAATCACCTTCGTTTTCTCTGTCTTCGTCGTCCATAACTATTATCATCCTGCCTGAACGCAGTTCTTCAAGAGCCTCTTCGATAGTGTTTATCATTTAAAATTCTCATTCAAACTTAAAAATAAATAAATCTTTCAAAACTTACGTAATGAAAGATTTCAAATTTAACTATTAATTTTTTAATAAAGAAATCTATTGTTCAACTTTTGACGTAACTGCACTTTTTTCAAAAGTAACAATCATATTATCAGCTATCTGTATTCTGAAAGTTTTATCTCTGATATCTGTGATTGTACCGTGAAGTCCGGATGTAGTAATAATTTTATCTCCTTTTTTGAGTGCACTGAGCATATTCTGATGCTCTTTTTGCCTTTTCTGCTGTGGGCGTATCATTAAAAAATACATTATCAGAATTACAGCACCAAACATCACAAGAGTAGGAATAATCGAACCGCCTCCGCCACCTTCTGCCGGAGGTGCCATCGCAATTAAATTTGTTACAAATAAATCCATTATTTTTCTCCGTTTTTATAATAATTATTTAAAAAATCATTTTTCCACTGACGAAATTCATTATTAAGTATTTTTTCTCTTGCAGTTCTTACTAACCATAAGTAAAATGCTATGTTATGCTCTGAAGCAAGCTGCAATGCAAAAATTTCTTTTGCCTGAAAAAGATGTCTCAGATATCCCAAAGAAAAATTATTACTGGCGTATGAAGTAATATTCTCATCAATTACGTCATCACTTAATTTGAATTTTGCGTTTTTAATATTTATCTTTCCTTTTGTAGTAAAAAGCTGACCGTTTCTTGCGTTTCTCGTAGGCATTACGCAATCGAACATATCAATACCCCGTTCAATTCCTTCAAGAATATTTTCAGGAGTGCCTACTCCCATCAAATATCTTGGCTTTTTCTCCGGAAGAATTTCTGTAGAAATATCAGTTATATCATACATTATTTCATTTGGTTCGCCTACAGAAAGCCCGCCTATTGCATATCCGTCAAAAATAATTTCTTTCATTCTGTTGATATAATCAATTCTCAAATCTTTATACATTCCGCCCTGAGCAATTCCAAACAGCATCTGAGAATGTCCGTATTTCGGTTTTGTATTATTGTGCCTTCTTTTGCATTTTTTTGCCCAGTCTATAGATAATTCTATTGATTTCTTTACGTATTCTTTTTCAGCAGGATAAGGGGCGCATTCATCAAGAACCATCATAATATCAGAGCCGAGCGACCTCTGTATATCCACAACTTTTTCGGGAGTGAAAAAATGCTTAGAACCATCAATGTGTGATTTGAATTCTACTCCTTCATCCGAAATCTTTCTGATATCCTGCAATGAAAATACCTGATACCCTCCGCTGTCTGTAAGTATGGCATTTTCCCAGTTTATAAATTTATGTAGTCCGCCAAAATGCTCAATTACACTTGTATCGGGCCTCAGATAAAGATGATAAGTGTTGCCGAGAATAATTGAAGTATTAAATTCGTACAATGTTTTCTGAGGAATTGCTTTTACGCTTCCCTGTGTGCCTACGGGCATAAATATAGGAGTTTCAATTTTTCCGTGATCTGTAGCCAGTATTCCGGCTCTTGCTTTGGAATTACTGTCTGTTTTTATTAGTTGAAATCTGTTTTGCATTAATTAATCTCTTTAATAAATTTATAATCCGATTGAAAAAAAACATTGAAACAATTATACCTGCTGCATCAGCAAAAAAATCATAAATACTTGCATCTCTTCCGGCTACAAGACTCTGATGATATTCATCTGTAATTGCAAAAATTAAAGCAAGCAATATAGCAAATATTTTACAAACAGTTATTTTTTTTAGATTGAAAATACTGCAAAAAAACAGTAATGAAGAAACTGAATACAGAAAGAAAGCAAAAAAGTGTGCTATTTTATCAAATCCCGGTGGTGTATGATTAAGTATCGGCACACCGGACTGACTTGAAAGATACAATATCAAAGCTGACAGTATTATCACGGGAAATAATAAAACTATTCTCATTGGCTTCATTTGAATACCTTTTTCAGTCCTTCGATTATGTCAGTTCCCTTAAAAGCCTCTTCAGCACATTCTTCAGACATTTTTAGAGAAGAATTAAGATGTAAGTATGCACCGAGTGCAGCAGCTTTTATGGGTTTCACTCTTTGAGCAACAAGAGCAGCAATAATCCCCGTAAGCACATCCCCGCTTCCGCCGCAGGCAAGTGCGGGATTATTGCTGTTTAGCCAGTAAGATGTGCTGCCATCCGCAGATACTGTCGGATGGTGCTTCAAATGGATAACGCAGTTCATTTTTGCAGCAATTTCCCCGACTATTTGATGGCTGTTATCAGCTATCTCTTTTCTGTTTTTTCCAATCAAATCTGCAAATTCACCAATATGAGGAGTAATAATGATGTTTTTTCGTAAAACATCATCAGGTTTTATCGCTTTAATTGCATCTGCATCAAGTATTAGCGGTATTTCGGGATTTATACTGAAAATAAGTTCTCTCATCAAATCTATTGATTCCGGGTCATTCCCTATGCCGGGACCTATTGCAATTACGCCTGCTTTTTTTGTTTTTTCCAAAATATTTTCCAAATCATCCTTTTTGAAAATATCATTGCCTGTTTTAAATGTAATTACTTCGGGAAATACGGAAGGATGAATATTTGGTGTTAGCAGATAAGTCAAGCCTGCTCCTGCTCTTACAGAAGCATTTGCAGCAAGTGCCGCGGCACCGGGCATATCTTTGCTTCCTGCTAATATAAGTACTCTGCCATAATCAAATTTTATTGAATTTGATTTTCTCTGCGGTAAAATCTTTCTGATGTCCTTTTTTTCAATCATTGCAGTATCTGACAAATCTTTTACTATTTGTCCGGGAGCGCCAAGGTCAGCAGTTTTTATGCAGCCTGTAATCGCAGAAGCATTATTCAAATACATACCTTTTTTTTCAGCAAACATAGTAACTGTATAATCGGCTGCAAACGAATCAATGTGATAAGCTCCGGTTTCGGCATTAAGCCCTGTTGGAATATCTACGGCAATTTTTACTGCCCTGCTCTCATTAATTTTTCTGAGTAATGGTATTATCTTTCCTCTGAGATTTTCACTGCCACCTACTCCAATAAGAGAATCTACAATAATGTCATAATTCAAATCCAAGTCAGGAATGTTATTTTCTTCAATTTCGGTAATTTCAAAATTCAGATTTTTTAAATTATCATAATTAGTTTTTGTCTCATTGCTCATTTTTTCAGGGCTTCCATTCAGATACACTTTTATATCGGAATCCGGCAAATTATTATTCAAATGCCTTGCTATAGCAAAGCCATCACCGCCATTATTCCCTGAACCACAAAAAATACAAATTTTCGGTGCCTGTAAATTTTGCTCGCTAATAATATTGCGGATAAAATCAGATGCAGACCTTGCTGCATTTTCCATCAATATGATTGAAGGAATTTTTAAATTTTCAATTGCATAATTATCAGCTTTTCTAACTTGTTCTACGGATAATAAATATTTCATTTTTGCAGTATTTTTGTTTTACATAATAGCAAAAATAAATTATTATAACATTATTACAAAATTCTTTTCGCATATTAACAATTTATAATTATTTTAGTATTATAGTCATTAAGTAAATGTAATTATTTTAAATGATAAATTGATACGAAATTTATTAAATATCGTTAGTTTCTCCAGTTCAAAACGGGACATCCTCTTTTTGGTGATTGCCTTTTTGTTATTGCTTGTAAAAGAAATTGGAGCTTTTTTATTTTTAATCTCTGATAACTGGCAAAGTGATTATTTTTCAATCTGGCAAATGACAAGCGCTACTCTCATCTTAACATCTTTGTTCT
>CAZIXJ010000213.1:0-607 GCA_964542835.1 uncultured Hyphomicrobiales bacterium | reverse complement strand
TATAAAAATATTGCTTACAGAGATTTACTTTTAAAAACCAACAAGCAAAATCATTTAAGTGAATTAATGTTTCTTGTATTAGTAATTATCGGATTTCTGATATTATATATTCTGATAAATTATACAAATTTCAGTATTTTTCTCAAATTTAACAGATATTATGATTATAAGCCGGATAATACACTTACCTTTTTAGCCGGAGATTTTCTTGCTGTTTACGTTACTTTCGCTGCATTTTTAATACTGAACTTTTTGAGTAAATGGTATATGTTTTTCAGGAATAAAAGGACTAAAGCCTATCTTATTCTTACTTACTATGTGATAATGTATATTATACTTTCAAATTATTTCATAAATTTCGTATCTGAAAGCTTTGAGATTATATTCAAAACTTCTAATTTTTTATTGATGATATTATTTAGCATTGTGATATGGAGCTTGTTTTCAAGGCACAAATGGATGAATGCAATAGACAGAAATGTAAAAATAAAATATCTCTTTTTGAGCCTGGCAGGTATTATTATAAGTTCAGTAATGATATTACTGCTCACTAATGAAGATATATTTCTCCATTATTCGTTAAATAATTTTTTTCAGGGAGTAGAAC
>CAZIXJ010000212.1:0-5600 GCA_964542835.1 uncultured Hyphomicrobiales bacterium | reverse complement strand
ATCAGATTTTACAAATTTATTATTTACTATAATACCGTAAGGCTTACCTTTTAATTTATAATTACCGAATGGATTATTTGTAGATTTTGATTTGAATTTCTTTATATCTACTATCCATTCTTCATCGGGCTTTATAAATGAAAGATTTGCCTTTTCGCCTTCATCAATTTTTATTTGAGTAAGATTTAAAACTTTTCGGGGATTTTTTGAAAACATACTGATGATTTTTGTAAGCTCAATATTATTCTTATGATACAATGTATCAAGCGTTAAGCCAATAGCTGTTTCAAAATTAATTATCCCGTTTGGAGCATTTTCATATTCTACATCTTTCTCATGCAGTGCAGCCGGCTTATGATCTGTAACAATTATTTCAATAACATCATTTTTTATGGCTTCAATAATTGCATTGATATCTTCCTGAGTCCTCAAAGGAGGATTCATTTTAAAATTTGTATTGTAGGATTTTACGTTAGTTTCATCAAGTATGAAATATTGAGGTGCAACTTCAGCGGAAACTCTCAAATTTTTGGATTTTGCATTTTTCAGGATTTCCACACTCCCCGCAGTTGAAATATGTTGCAGATGTAATCTGTGATTACCTGTGTATTCAGCCATTTTAATGTCTCTGTAAACTATTATTTCTTCTGCAATAGAAGGATATCCTTTTAATCCAAGTCTGTAAGATAGTTTTCCTTCGTTCATTGTAGCATTTTTTGTTAGTCCGGTATCTTCACAATGAACGGCAATAAGCAAATCCTTAGATGAAGCGTAATCGAACGCATTTCTTAATACTTCACTGCTTTTTACAGATTTATCACCATTAGTAAACATTAATGCTCCCGAATCGGACATTTCAAGCATTTCACTTATGTGTTCACCTTTAAGCTCTTTGGTAAGTGCACCGGCAATATAAATATTTAAAGGATAGTTCTTTGTTTTATTTTCAATAAAATCAATAATTGTAGCATTATCTATTACAGGTTCTGTAGAAGGCATCATAACTACTTCTGTAAATCCACCATTAAGAGCAGATTCAGACGCTGATTTGAAATTTTCTTTATATTCAAATCCGGGTTCCCCGATTTCTGCATGCATATCAATAAATCCCGGAGCAGCAACAATATCATCTGCTTCAATTATCTCGGTATCAGAATCCAAAGATATTGCTTCACTACTCAATGATTTAATAATACCATTTTTTATCCAGAGATTTGTTTTGAAATCCTTTTGCAAATTAGGCTCAATTACTCTGATATTTTTAAAAAATAAATTCATTTCATTACTCCGATATTAAATATCCAAATTTTTCACATATTTTGCATTTTTTTCTATAAATTCTCTTCTCGGCTCTACTTTATCTCCCATTAAAGTCTGAAAAACTCTGCTTGCTTCTGCTGCTTCGCCAAGAGATACCTGCAGAAGTGTTCGAGTGTCAGGGTTCATTGTAGTCTCCCAAAGTTGATCAGGATTCATTTCACCCAGACCTTTAAATCTTTGAATAGAAATGCCTTGTTTTTTTAATTGGTCTTCTGAAATTTCATCAATTGAAATATTTGCAGTTTCGCCTTTTCTTAATCTGTCAATTACAGTTATTCTTTCATCTTCATTAAAAGCATAAAATTCCTGTTTGCCTTTTTTGATTTTGTATAGTGGTGGCTGTGCTATAAAGAGTTTGCCCTGCATTATCAATTCTCTCATGTATTTGAAGAATAAAGTTAAAATCAGAGTTCTGATATGCGAACCGTCCACATCGGCATCAGCCATAAGTATAACTTTTCCATATCTTGATTTATCAGCTTCAAAATCTTCATCAAATCCGGCACCGATAGCAGAAATAATGGTTCTTACTTCTTCATTTTCCAATACTTTATGTGCTCTTGCCTTTTGTACATTTAAAATTTTCCCTTTAAGAGGTAATATAGCCTGAAATTTTCTGTCACGTCCCTGCTTTGCAGAACCACCTGCAGAATCACCCTCTACAATATAAATTTCAGTATCTTCAGGTGTGCTTAGGGCGCAATCAGCAAGTTTTCCAGGTAATGAAGATGATTCAAGGGCGTTCTTTCTTCTTACCAGCTCTCTTGATTTTTTTGCAGCCATTCTGGCTTCGGCAGCAAGCACGGCTTTATTGATTATCTTTTTGGCAGATGCAGGATTGCTGTCCAAAAATATTGATAGTTTATCACTTACGATATTTCTCACTATTCTCTCTATATCACTGTTACCCAATTTGGTTTTAGTCTGACCTTCAAATTGAGGCTCTGCAACTTTTACGGATATAATAGCTGTAAGTCCTTCTTTAAAATCATCACCGGACAGAGTAACTTTGGTCTTTTTTCCATTTGCGTTATTGGCATAATTATTAAAGGTTCGGGTAAGAGCGCCTCTGAATCCGGTAACGTGAGTACCGCCTTCAAGAGTATGAATGTTATTTACATAAGAAAGTACATTCTCGCTGTATCCGTCGTTATACTGAAAGCATACTTCTACCTGAGATAATGCTCCGTCGTCATCTTTTTCTTCACCTTCAAAAAATACAGGTTTTATATAAGTGGTAGTGCCTGTATCTACATAGCTCACAAAATCTTTAAGACCGCCGGGATAATGAAATTCTTCTTTTTCATTTGCTCGTTCGTCTTCTAGTGTAATTTTTACGAGAGGATTAAGAAATGCCAGTTCTCTTAGCCTTTCTGCAGTTTTATCAAAACGGAAATTTGTAGTTTTGAAAATTGTAGCATCAGGTTTGAAATAAGTATATGTGCCGGTTTTATCTGTCTTCCCGATTTCTTTTACTTCAGTAACAGGCTTGCCTTCCTTATATTCCTGTCTGTATATCTTCCCTTCTCTGTGTACTTCCACGTAAACGTCAGATGAAAGAGCATTTACGCAAGATACTCCAACTCCGTGCAAACCGCCTGATACTTTGTAAGTATCTTTATCAAATTTACCACCGGCATGCAAAGTACACATTACAAGTTCAAGTGTGGATATTTTCTTTTGAGGATGAAGTCCGACAGGAATACCTCTGCCATCATCAAGTACCGAGCATGCACCATCTTCAAGCAATTTTATGTAAATATTCTTACAATATCCGGCAAGTGCTTCATCTATCGAGTTATCGACTACTTCATTTATTAAATGATGCAATCCTCTTTCACCGGTATCACCTATATACATTGCCGGTCTTTTTCTTACAGCTTCTAATCCTTCCAGTACTTTTATACTGGATTCTCCATAATCATTTTTTTTGTTGTTATCCATCTTCTAATTTTTATTAATGAAATAATCAAATCTTACAAATTTACGAATTTTTGAGGGTTTTATCAATGAATAATTATTTCTCTTACAGTATTTTCTCCGAATTCAGTATTGATTTCTTCCATCAGAGTATCTTTTCTTAGTGAAATCTCGTATTTCCATGTAGAAGAATATGTGAGCAATTTTAAAATTCCCTCTTTATAGCTTTTTACTTTTATGGAATTTTTAATTTTAAAGGAGCTTTTCTTAATTATATAATTTTCAATCTTATAGCTCATCATTAAATCTTCATAATTATACATAGATACGAAGTCATCCATTATATTTTTCAATGTGTTATATTCATAAAATTTCATAATGTATCAAGTGATTGTTTTAAGTGGTTAATATAATAATAGTTTATATTCCTATTTCTGTGCGAATATTTTAAAGTATTTTATTTTTTTTGAATAATCGTCTGATTTGATAATACTACCTGATGTAGAAGTAATGAACGTTTGTGCTTCATTTGCCGTAAGCAAATCCAGCACCTTCCCTACCCTTTCTTCATCAAGTTCAGAAAAAATATCATCCAGAAGCACTACCGGTGTTTCATTCTTTTTCTCTTTTAAAAATTCAAATTCTGCAAATTTCAGACTTATTAAAAGCGATTTGTGCTGCCCCTGAGAAGCTGCTTCTTTGGCTATGCCTTTATCAATAAGGAATAATATCTCATCTTTTTGAGGTCCGAAAAGCGAAGTGCCTCTTTTTAATTCAGAGTCGATAATGTCATCATATACACTTCTCAAATGTTTGGAAATATCTTTTGTCAGATTTTCAGACTTCAGGATTTCTTCAGGAATATGGTCAGGTTTATATTCAATATTTACTGTTTCTGCGGAATTGCTCATTAACTGATAATATTTCAGGAAATAAGGGAGAAAATCTTCAATAAACTGTTTTCTGCCTGCAATTACCTGAGCAGCAGAATCAATAAAAACATCTGTCCACGAATCGAGAGCGGTTTTGTCAAGATAACCCGTTTTTTTTACTTTTTGAATGATGAAATTTCTTTGGCGAATACTTTTTCTCATTTTTAAAATATTCGCCATATATCTGACAGAAGATTGGGACAATATTTTATCAAGAAATTCTCTTCGGTCTGAGGGACTTCCGAAAGTAATGGATTTGTAATCAGGAGAAAGAACTATTAAAGGTAAATCTCCGATTACATCCTTTGGATTAAGATTATCTCCCTGATTTGAAAAAATCTGTTTCTTTTTATTTTTCGGAAAAGTAATGCTGATTTTATAAGGTGACTCCAAATCGCTAACGGCATTCAATTCGCATTTATAGTAATCTTTACCATACATTATCAGATTCATATCATTTACGGGAAGGAAACTTTTAGTAAGGGCACAAATAGAAATTGCCTCGAGTATAGTAGTCTTTCCTACTCCGTTTAAGCCATAAAGAAGATTTATCCCGGGTTCAAAATAAAAAACCGAATTAAAATGATTTCTTAATTGCTTTATTTTTAATTCATTTATTTGCATATTCCCTCTTAATCAGAAGCCCGATACTGCATAGTAGAGATGCACTAATACAGACACTTAAGCTAAAGCCTGGCGCTAATATAAATTTACACGTTAGCATTACTAATCAGATATTAATTTTTGAAATATTATACCCTGATAGGCATAATTAGCATTAGTAATTCATCTTTGTCTGACTTCGGCATAATAAGTACAGGCTTAGAAGGCTCTGAAAAAGTCATTAATATCATATCATCGGTAGTATCTTTAGGGTCAATATTTAGCAACGCTTCTTCAATATATTTATAATTGAACCCAAGTTGTATAGGGTCAAATGAATATTCGCAATTCATATGCTCTTTTCCGCTATTGCCTGAATCTTCATCCACAGCCTGAATGCTTAGAGAATCTTTTTCAAAATACATTTTTACTTGTTTGGAGACTTTATTTGAAAACAAAGCCACTCTTTTTATGGCACCCAGAAGTGATTTGGATTCAATATAGGCACTAAACTCATTATTATCAGGAATTACAGATTCAAAAGGAGGAAATTTTTCTTTTATAACTTTTGAAATAAGAACTGTATCTTCGCCAATATCAAAACGGATTTTGGATATTTCAGAATCACCTTCAATTATTGAAAAAACTACGTCATCATCAATTCTTTTTAGAAAATCTGCGGTTTTTGAAGGAATAATTACATCCAGCCCTTCAGTGAAAGGGTTGTCTTCTATTGTAGTATTCGCTTTTACCAGTCTGTAGCCGTCAGTAGATACTGCTATCAGATTATTTTCTGTAAATCTGAATAAAACACCAGTCATAGCA
>CAZIXJ010000211.1:0-5604 GCA_964542835.1 uncultured Hyphomicrobiales bacterium | reverse complement strand
GGTTTTCTGATAATCTCATTTATAAATCAATAATTTTCACACAGGCTCTCATCCCGGAGGCCACTGAAGTTTTCTGCCGCCCAGAAGGTGCATATGAATATGAAATACGGTCTGCCCTGCTCCTTCATTACAATTAACTACAAGTCTGTATCCGTCTTGTTCTATACCCTTTTCTTTAGCAATTTTTTTTGCAGCAAGAAATAATTTGCCGAGCAATAATGCATCATTAGCATCTGCATCATTTACAGTTGGTATTTGCTTCTTGGGAATAATCAGAATATGGACGGGTGCCTGAGGATTAATATCATTAAAAGCAAGAATCTCATCATCCTCGTAATGAATTTCAGCAGGTATTTCACGTTTTATAATTTTTGAAAAAATTGTTTCTTTCATAATAAACTCCGTCTGATTTTAAATAAAAACAGCCCATTGCAAATACAACGGGCTGTGTAATTTATTTTGAGAATAATTATCTCATTAATATCATCTTACCTGTCTTCACAGTCTCGCCTGAGCTGAGTCTGTAAATGTAAGTACCGTTTGGAAGTGTTCTTCCTGAGTTATCAAGTCCTTCGAATGTAACTGTATGATAATTTGCAGACATTACTCTGTCTATAAGAGTATTAACAACATTACCATATACGTCAAGCACTTCAAATTTTACTTTCTGTTCTGCAGGAAGCATAAACTGAATATTAGTACTTGTTTCAAATGGATTTGGAGTATTCTGACCTAATACGATTTCTACTCCGGCATTATAAGTAAGAGTTACAATGTTAGATGTAGCACATGACTGAGTACCGTCGAAATCTACCTGTTTTACTCTGTACTGATAAGTGTTGCCCGGAACTACTTCTTTATCAAGATAAGAATATCTCTTAACTGTATTTGAATTTCCGCTTCCGCTTACAAATCCTATTTCATTCCATACTTCTTCACCATCATTTCTTCTTTCTACGTAGAAGCCATAGTTGTTGGTTTCAGAAGCTGTTTCCCAGAATAAGTCATTACCTGATTCTCTGGAAGTACCATCAAATGAAAGTATTTCTACCGGAATATCATCAGGACAGAACTCACTTGCGTCAGCCTGAGAACCATAAGTCTTAGTACCGAAATAAGGTCTTATCATTGGTATCCAAGTACCGTTAGAACCTGTTAAGTCGGTTCTGGACGGATGAGTACCATTATGGTCGAAGTGAGGGTATCCGAGATTACCAATAGCAGGTGTAAACTTAACCCAGTTTCCTGTAAGGTTTACATTCTGATAAGCAAAGAAGTTTCTGTTTACATAGTTACCCTGTGTAGTCATTCTTCTGAATTCTTTATGAATATAAAGATTGATACCTGCAGGACCTAATGCACCACTTGGTGCCTGGTTCCATAATGTAAGCCTTGTACCGGAACGTGATGCAGAAGCACCAAGCTCAAATCCTACGGTTGACATCTGATTTACTGCAAGCCAGTAAACGCCTTTTGGTAAAATCAATGGATTCTGAAGCATATAAGTAACGTATCTGCCTGTAATAATCTGTCCGTCTTCGACAGCTCTCATAGCAGTAAGACCGGAATTCGGTATAATGTCATTTATTGTACCCGGCTGGTCGCCCATATCTCTGTATAATCTGAATGAAATATATTCAGGTGATGTACTCAATGAGCCGAATAATGCTCTGTAACCGAGTATAGTATCTGTAGTAAGAAGTTCAAATCTCATAGCTATCTGTCCTGAACCACTACCATTAGAAGCACCGGCTCTGTCGAACTGATAATCAAATGGTCTTGTACCGCCACCATAATTAGAACCGAATAAGTTCAGTCCGCGTCCACCGGGACCTACCATCTGACCAACAGAGTTTGTAGGGTCGTTTGTTGGAGGGTCATAAGCAAACTGGTCGCCTATTACAAGCGTGAAATCAGTATAAGTAGTATCATTTGACGGAATTAAATCCGGCTGTGGCAATAACACAATAGCTACCATTCTGTATGTTTCAGCCATTTCAGTCTGACTCTTTCTTGCATTCCATGCCGGCATAGATACTTCCATGCTTTTCGTTGCATTAAGATTACCTACTGATTCAGTACGGCAATAAATCGGGTCTCCTACAGCAGTTATCTTACCCTGGTCTTCTTCAGTTCTGAAGATTTTTACTTTTACTTCAAACTGAGGTGAATCAGTTGCTGAGTTATTACTTACATTCACTCTCAATGGAATATTACTTGCCTGACTTGCCGGTGCCATTGAGTAAGGCCAGATAGCTTTTACTGAATTCATTTCAAGGTCAGCTACCTCTGAAGGGAATGTAATTCTGATGTTATCTACAAAGAAGTCATCAAGGTCATCAGATAATGTAGGTATCATTGGATTTTTTGGACCGTCCATAGATGCAAGCACTTTTACTCTGAATCTGAAGTTTGCAGCACCTTCATTCTGCCATTTGATAAATGTATCAGGAATCATTACCTGATATTTTTTATATTCAAAATCTATACCGTCATCATAAGGGTCTGCTCTCAATCCGTTTACGTAAAGCAACGAAGGATCGGGATGAGTTAATACCGAATCAGGATTATCTGCAAGGAATCCTCTCATATATCCGCCTGAACCAAATACTCTAAGAGCAGACATATCTTCAAGAAGTACATCTTTGCCGTCAGCATCTTTATTGCCCGGATGGTGTCTCCAGTTTTCCAGCGGAACATTTGTAATTCCTTCCAATCCGTCATCACTTGGTTTTGCAAATTCTACTGCAATCGCATCAGTCATATTTGATGCCCACATTCCTCCCTGATGTACATCGAAAGGAGCAGGATTATTCTGAATTGAAGTAGCAATAATTCTTGGTGCAGGACCTACAAGCTCTTCATCCATCCAGCCTCTTACCCAGTCTCTGTCTCTCGGCACCTGATTTCTCTGTACGGAGATTGAGAGTACTGAATTAAATCTACCACGCATATCAATAGGGAATGAACGAATTTCATCACCATTCATACCTTCTTCATCTGCCCATTTTGGATTAGGTTCAGCACCGTTAAACTGTACACGGTTCATTCTGATAGCAGGAGAAGCTACTTCTCTTGATTCAGAATTTACGGCAGTATAATCTCCGCGCGGAGGAAGCGGATGTCTTGAAAATGCTTCGGCAGAAACTACTTCAGCATTGAATGTAATCCATTTGTGAGCTGAAGGTATTGCCATATCAGTTTCACTGTCCACGTGGAATTCTGTTACGTCATCACTGAATGTTTCAAGTCTGTTCATTACAAACAATCTAACGCTTGTAGTATCATCGAAAGGCCAGTCATCTCCGAGGCTCTGCTGAGAGCTTGGGTCAGTTGGGTCTGCAATGATATAAAGTCTGTGGCGACCAATGTGATTAGGTACGAACTCATTTGGAGAAAATGGAGGGTACCAGATTTGTGCAACACCATAAGGAGGTACACCATCATAATTTCCGGCACGGAAATCCTGTCCTTCCATAGGCGTAATCACATAATTACCTTTATTATCTATTTCAATTTCTTCAGCCAGTCTTACTTTAATGAACGGGTCATCCGCACAGCTGTCATTTGGCTCTTCAAGCTGAAGAGACATACAAAGCTCATCTACGTTTACCATTCTGTTAAAAGCAACACGGTCAGTAATCTGATTTTCAATTCTGATTCTTGTACGGAATTCAAGGTCCTGCTCTACGAAGTTCACGCCTGAAGGTCCCTGAATATTATTTGTAAGGTTCATAATAGCAGCAACAGGCTGAATAGGACCTAATTTATCATTACCGGCAAGCAATTCATATTCGTTTACATCAGTAGATGGAACGTCCACTTTGAATGATAAATCTTCATCTTCAGGGTCCTGAGAGCGTATTCTGTACTGAATGTCAACTACTCTCAAAGTATTCTGCCACTGTTTGAATTTAACGGAAGTATAATCTTCCGGGTATCTTGCGTTAGGGTCACAATAACTGGCAAAGTAATGAGTAAACTGTTCGTATTCTTGCACCCAAGGGAAATGAATAGAACCGGAATCTCTTACAGAACCGTATTTTCCATAATCAATATGTCTTCCGAAACCTCTTACACCTGAAGTAGTGTTACAGCGGAAAACGTCATTCGCAGGAACACCGCGGAAAGTAGAAGTCGTAATACCGTTAAATACACCATAGTTAAATGTAATACTACTGTCTGACCTGTCCAGCACAACGTGAAAATCTACTGAAATATAATCAGGTTCACCAGGACGAATATTTTCATTGGCAGTATAATTACCAGCATAAGTTCCTTTTGTACCGACAGGCTGCATATTAAAGAATGCAATAATCAAAGAGTCGGAATTAAGTGAACGTTTATAATAAGCACGTCCCCAGTCACTTTTTTGCTCTTCTTCATCCCACCACTGAGATAAATGATTATTACCCCAAAGTGGTGCAATAATAGCAGTTTTTCTGTTATCAGGAATTATCGTGCTTATATTACCGCCGCCCGCACCGAGCAATGCATTTACTCTCGGGTTGGTAATATTATTAGGGTCGAGACCGAGAACTGAGAAATAATGTCCGAATCTGTCAGGAGCAGGGTCAGTAAGACCTGAAGCAATCTGAGGATTTCCATTTTCATCAGGAATAATATTTCCATTATTATCTCTGACATATTCTTTTTCTCTTTCTCCTTCAAGGAACCAGTCCATACTCATAGGGTCATAGCAGTTGTCTCTGTCTTCAGGCACATAGCGATTTCCTTCATCATCATAGAAATATCTTCTGTTGGAAAGTGCTATTACACCATTAGTTGAAACATAAAAACTGTCATAACGAATACCATTGAAATAAAAACCACCTCTGATACCGAGTGGAATAGGACCTGCTATTGCATTATTAGTAGAGTCATCAGTATCATAAGGATTTCTGAAGAAAGCCATTCCTTCAGGGTTATTATCCCAGTGGGTCCAAGGATAAATATTTGGTCCTTTTACAATTCGTCTCCAAAGAGGAGCCTGAAAAGATGTATCAGCAAGCTGACCACCATCAGGTCTTAATTTGTCGTTATGCTGTCTTCCGAGGTCTTCATCGGAATCAACAAAATAATATCCTGTTGATAATGCCGGATTCTTGATGTCAATATCTACGGCATTAAACCCATCGTATCTTGGATAACCTGAATCTTCAGGTCCGGGAGGTCCACCCGGTGGTACAAATATTCCGGCTTCCATCCATTCACTTTTCTTAAGAAAAGAAGCATTTCCTGTTTTCTTTCCGTCTTTGTCTTTATCATTATTTCCGGCAGTTGCAAGAGATAATGACAATACAAAAAGCAACGGAATTAGTAAGAACCTTTTCATAAGGCACCTTTTATAAATTATGATACAAAAAATTTATCTAATTCAAAAACCATTTTTAACATTTTATTTATTGCAAATTAATATAAATCTGCAAATTTTAAAAACACTTTGTTATCTTTCTTTATATTTTACAATTTTCAAAAAACTTTTTTCAAATTTGTAACATCTCTATATGTTATGACACATGAAACGCAAAAGTTAATCAATTTTTTTTTAAAAGCCGCCAACTTTTTTTGGCGGCTTTATTCAATTATTTATATATCAACGGA
>CAZIXJ010000210.1:0-5607 GCA_964542835.1 uncultured Hyphomicrobiales bacterium | reverse complement strand
CCATTCTCTGTTTTCAACTGATTCCAAAAGTTCTATCTCATCATCTTCCAAATTATAATCTCTCCAGTCTTGTTCTTTCTTTTTCATTTGAATTATCCTCCTAAATATATCTTTGTAAATTTTCTACTTGGATAAATTGTTTTCAAAAATATTTCTTCATCATTTTCAATATAAGGAACTAAATAAATATAATTATCTATTTCTATTACAAATATGCGTTGATTTGAATATTTTTGACTGTTTGGGTGAAAAATATCATCAATTATGTTTCCGGATTGTATTCTGTCTGCAACTTCTTCAAAACTGACTTTTCGTTCTTTAACAAGCAAAGCATTTTTTTCGATGTTCCACAATAGACGTTTCTTCATACTAATTTGCTTCAGTCTAAATATTCATAAAAACCAAACTATACTTATTAGACATTTGAATTGACAATATTATTTTATTATTTTTCATTTCTTACCCAATTAATCTCCCTATTTCATTTTTTAAAGTAATGTAAATAAAAGCAATTAATAAAATAATTTTAGCTGCCAATAACAAAATACTGTTAAAATCATCAGGAATAAAATATATCAAAAATGAAAATAGTATTAGTGCTATCAATGGTTTTAGAAGTATCTGAAATGGAGTGATTCTGTATTTTAAAATACCACCTGTAATAATAATTATTATTATTGAAAGAAAAAAGTATGCTATTAAATTGGAGTATGCTCCACCGATGAAACCGAATTTTGGTATCAGGTAAATGTTCAGGATAATTGTAATCGCTGCAGTAAGTATTAATGCTGCCGAGAGATAGAGTGTCTTTTTTGAATGGACGATATACCGCGAATAGATTTGGTAAATACTGTCGAATACGTATGTGAAAACTACTATGGGGATTACCGGCAAGGCAGCTTCAAATTTTGAAGATGCCATTATTAAAAGGATTTCCTCTGCAAAAAATATTAAAAATAATGATGCAAGTGCTACGAGGGAGAAGACTTTTCTCATTAACTGGTCAAGCCGCTTGTATTCTTTGTTATCATAAAATTTAAAAAAATCAGGTATTATGGCTCTGTTTGTAGCGAGATTAATTACCGATACGAGCATACCGATATTTGCTGCTGCGCTGTATATTCCTGCTGCTCCGGCACCATCGTAACTGTTTATCATCATCCTGCTGAAATGCGAAAGCAAAATAGCAGAAATGTGATAAGGCATAAGAGGCAGAGAATAATTAATAATGTATTTTATATGAGATAACTTAAAGGATAATTTAAACTCCTTTCTTATTTTATACAATATTAAAACTGATATAATAAACCCTGTAATAATTACAGCATAAATATATCCGAGATATTTCTCATTATCCAATATGCTTACAAGTATTATTGTGAGAATCAGTATGTTAATGGCTCTTACAGCACTTACTATCAAGTCGTCTTTACTTCGTCTTGTTGGTAATACGATTTGCTGAAAAATTCTTAATATTACCATAAAAAATGAAGCAATCAATATCAGCAATGGAAAAGAGTCGGGTACATCGAGCAAATCGGCAACAAATGAACTGTTTGGTAATATTAGTAATGAGAAAACAAAGAAGATTGCAAGAGTTAACAGAAACGTAGAACCCGTAAATTCGGCGAAATCATTTTTCTTTTCAAAATAGTACCTGCTAACTGAGGTATAAGAATTAAGTGAAAAAAACGTAGCGCCCAGAAACATATAGGATTTGAAAAGTTCTATATATCCGAATTCTGCATCTGTAAGCATTCGCGTAAGGAAAGGCATTAGGATAAAAGTAACTGCCTGAGTAGCTACATTGGAAGAAAAAAATACTGCCGAATGTTTCAGAGTATTAAATAAATCGGTCTGTGCTATTCTCTTTACGAATTTCATACTTAATCCCTGAAGCCGTCCAGCAAATCAATCACAGACTGTATTCTTCCGAAGGGTGCTGAAATCTGTACACCTGCAGATGCGGGTCTAACCGTGTCAAGTATTTCCCTTGCTATTGCAATACCTTCTTTGAGAGATGCTTCTTTATCATCTTCATATTTTTCCAGTCTTTTCATAATGTATTCGGGAACAAAAACTTCGGGTATCTCATTGTTCATAAATTTAGCATTTTTCAGTGAAGTAAGGGGCCACAGCCCTGCAATTACGGGAATTTTGTAATGCTCTGTTTTTTTAATGAAATTTTCATAAATTTTTACGTCAAAGACCGGTTGAGTAATAATATATTCCGCTCCTGCATCAATTTTCCAGTCTAATCTTTTCAATTCATTGTCAAGATTGAGAGCAGCAGGATTAGCTCCCACACCTGTGAAAAATCCGGCAGGCTCTCCGATAGGGTTGCCGGCAATATCCATTCCGTGATTTAATCTGTTGAGAATATTAACAAGCCCGATAGCATCTACGTCAAATACGGCAGTAGCATCAGGATAATTACCTGCTTTGGGAGGGTCACCCGTAATAGCAAGTATATTCTTGATTCCAAGTGAATATGCACCCAGCAAATCAGCCTGAATTCCGATTACATTTCTGTCTCTGCATACATAATGCAAAACGGTTTCAATTCCTACTTTCTGCTGAAGCTGAAGAGCCATAAGCATAGCAGACATTCTGGCGCTTGCTCTCGGTCCGTCGGGAATATTAATTACATCAATTCCGAAATAGTGCATTTCTCTTGCTTTTTGAATTACTTTATCGGCATTTATGCCCTTCGGCGCCAGTAATTCCACAAATTTAACAAAATGCCCGTCACAGATTCTTCTGGCAAGCCTTGATTTATTCTTTCTTTCTATCGGCTTTACGTCATATTTATTCGAAATGTCTTTTACTGATATTTTTTCATAAGTAAATTTCTTTTTTGCAGTATTTGGCTTCAGAGCATCTGCATACAATCGCATTTTCTTAATGTGTTCTGGACCTATACCCGAACTGCCCCCGATGATATTAGCTCCTGCATTTATGTAATGTTTGGCATATTCTCCCAGATATTCGGGAGATGCAAGATAAATATTTCTGCCGTCTATGTTCTGAGGCTTTCCGGCAAATGGCATTATTGCGATTGTTTTATCAGTCAATTTTCTTGCTTTTTCCAGCCACTCCAGCATAGTTCTCGGTCCAACCGTTCCGTTAATACCAATAGCATCGGCACCTGTTTCCTCAAGCTCTTTTATCATTATTTCGGGAGGGGCGCCGGTAAGTGATGTAGTATCTTCATCTATCGTCATTAAAGCAATTACGGGAATATTTGCAATTTCCTTTGCTGCTGTTACAGCCTGTTTAAGCTCATCAGGATAAGTGAAGGTTTCTATTACGAGCAAATCAACACCCGCATCTATCATCGGCTCTATCTGTTCCTTAAAATAAAATCTCGCTTCGTCTTTTGAAACTGGTCCGAGAGGCTCTATCTGCACCCCGAGAGGTCCAACGCTTCCTGCTACATAAATATCATCACCTGCAACTGATTTTGCAAGGCTTACACCTTCATAATTAATATCATACAGTTTATCCTGAATGTGGTGCTTCGTAAGCTTGTATCTGTTTGCTCCGAAAGTATTAGTCTGGATTACATCAGCTCCTGCATTTTTATAATCCCTGTAAATATCCTTTACCAAATCAGGATTGCTTAAATTGATTTCTTCAAAGCATCTGTTGATGAATACACCTCTGTTATAGAGTTCTGTACCCATTCCACCGTCAAAAAGCAAAATATTTTCGGAAAATTTATTTAATATTTCCTTTGAATTCTTCATCTGTATTCAAATCCTTTTCAAATAATTCATTTTTTAAAACATCAAATGCCTCTTCAGGTGTATTTACATAACTGAATAAACTTAAATCTTTAGGGCTAATCATTCCCATATCTACCATATAATCAAAATTAATAAGATTTTTCCAGAATTCTTCATTATAGAGCAATATCGTTATTGGTTTTGTTATCTTCAAAGTTTGCTTTAGAGTAAGTATTTCCATTACTTCATCGAGTGTGCCGAATCCGCCCGGCATAGCAATTATGGCTTTTGCATGATAAACGAACCAGAATTTCCTCATAAAAAAGTAGTGAAATTCAAAATTAAGTTCAGGATGAATAAACTGATTAGGTTCCTGCTCAAATGGAAGACTTATATTCAATCCGATTGATTCGGCATTTGAATTGAATGAACCCTTGTTGGCGGCTTCCATCATACCGGGACCACCGCCTGTGCATACAAAGTATCTGTCTTTTGTAGGCAGGTGCTTGGACCATTCGCTAATCATAGATGAGAGCTTAACTGCTTCATCATATGAACGGCTCATTTCTTTTTGTTTATTGAGATTTTCGATTTTTTCCTGTATTCTGATTGTGGCATCCTCATCTGCATTTTTTAGCTCACGATTCAGAATTTTGATTTCTTCAGATAATCTTTCCGTTGGTTTGGTTCGTGCAGAACCAAAAAAGAGAATAGTTTTATTGATACCGTATTTTCTGAAATACTGTTCAGGATAGAGGTATTCAGACAGTATTCTTATTATTCTGCCGTCCTTACTGTGGATAAATTCAGTGTTGTCATATGCTTTATCCGATTTAAGTATTCTCTGTACTCTTTCTTCTTTATTTTTAAATTTTGACATAACTTTAAAAATATTAGTTAATAATAATTTAATTTAATTACAAAAATAACACTTATCTGAATAAATGATAACCGCCATCCACAGAAATATTTTGTCCGGTAATAAAATTACTGCAAGTAGCAAAAAAATGAACAGCCTCGAATATATCGTCAGTTGTGCCGTATCTGCCCATTGGGATTTTTTCAGTTGATATCAGATGAGGGGCTGCTCCGGCTTCTCCCGGTATTTCTATTGTACCGGGACTTACAGAATTTACTGATATATTTGGAGCAAGCTCTCTTGCAAGAGCTTTTGTCAGTTGAATTACTCCGGCTTTCGATACGTTATACGGAATTTTATTTTGCCAGATTTCAAATGCACCGAGTGAGGCAAAATTAATAATCTTTGAATTCTTTTTTGCAAATTCCGAGAAGATTTTGGATGCAAAGAACTCTCCCCGCAAATTGATATTCAGAGTATTATTCCAGAATTCCTCGTCTATATCTGCAATTTTTGTTTTTTTGGGAAATATTCCCGAATTATTAACAAGTACATCGGGAATTCCAATTTCATTCACGGATTTTTCAAAAGCTGCTCTCAATTCTTTATAATTTCTGACATCAGCCTTTACAAGCGTAGTTTTCACGCCTGTACTTTTCACTTCTGCAAAAGTTCTTTCTGCTTCTTTTTTCGATGAATTGTAATGAACTGTTACATTCCACCCCTTTTTTGCAAAATTTAATGCCAATGCTCTGCCAATTCTTTTTCCCGAACCTGTAATAAAAATATTTTTCATAATAATTTAAGTATTTATAAAAACAAGATTTAAAGAAATGTAAACGTCAAACCACTTAATTATTTTCATTTTTTTCTAAAAAAAGTAAAAAAATGTTTGGTAGTTTTAAATAAAACCATTATTTTTGTATCACCTTTTGAGAGACACAAGGGCAAAAGTAAAATCGAACAGGGCCCATAGCTCAGATGGGAGAGCGCTTGAATGGCATTCAAGAGGTCAGGAGT
>CAZIXJ010000209.1:0-5617 GCA_964542835.1 uncultured Hyphomicrobiales bacterium | reverse complement strand
ATTTGGAACGTCTTTGAAGGCAGGAAAAAGAAAATTAAAAAAAATATGTTCTTTGACTTGATTCCCATCGGATGAACCCGATGGCTGAAAAAAAATGTATCCGTCCGGATTTCATCAGGAATGGTAAAAAAGTATTGGGGCAGACCTGTGTGTCTGCCCTGAAAAGCATACTTAAAGGTGCTGATTAAAAAGTATTAACATTTACAACTGGTAGGAATGACTGTTCTACTTTTAGTTAGTTAAGACGTCATCGCCTGAAAATTGCTAAATGGGAGTTCAGCAAACATGGGTTTGCGCGGGGACGACTGTTCTACCCAAAATTATTAGAAGCTCAGACATTCTTGTCTTTGGAAAGATTTATTACTTGTCAAATGAAACAAATCTAATCATTTGCGGAATAAGTCAGTTCTACTGAACTATTGAGATATACCCAGTATGCCTTACCTGCATCAATATCGCCAATTGTATTTATTCCCATTGCCGGAATATAAATATTGCCATTAATATCTTTAACAATTACAATATTTGACTCTATTGACTGAAGAGCAGTTTCAATGCCTATTGATGAATCTCTCAAATATGGCAGGTAATTAAATCCTATATCCATACTTATTGCTTCATTTTCAGGTTGTAATTTATTGCCTGTAATTGTTAGAGTTGAAGCTGAATTGGAGTAAACCATGTATCCATCGTGAGTATCCCAGTTGCCAATAGTATTTATGCTATACTCAGGAATCAGAATATCACCCGAATCATCTTTAACTATCACAACAGATTCGCTAATATCCAAAAAAACATCTGTCATATCAATATCTTCAGGCAATATATGTGATGAAATCATATTCCAACCCACTGACAAATAAATATCAAATGTTGAGGTAGTAACAACAATAAAACTAGGATAGCCATTATTAATCAGTGCATCTATTTGCCATATAGTAGTGAAATTCCATTCTGCATCTGTGAAAGTGCTTTGCGTTTTCATTTCAGAAGTTGTCTTGCCTATTCCTCCGGCAGAATTATCTCTGCCGGATGTTTGAATATCCCAAAAACTGTCAGTAACGTTAGTATTATTGTATCCTATTAATCCACCAACATTTGATGTTCCTGAAACGTAACCTGTGCTGTAACAATTTGTAATATTGGAATTGCTGCTATTGCCCCCTGCAAAACCACCTGAAGCATTGTATGGGCTTCCATAAACACTTCCTCGACTAAAAGAATTAAGTATGCTCGAATTATAATAATTAAAACCAGTAAAACCACCAATATAATCACTTCCGGAATTTGCATTGACATTTCCAATACTATAGCATTTTTCAATAGTTGAAATATAATTATATCCGACAAATCCTCCTGAATATCTTGTACATGTGATTGAACCGGTAGAGTAGGAATTTGAAACAGTACTTGAATAATTATAACCTATTAAACCACCAATTTGTGAAAATCCACTCACATATCCTGTGCTATAACTGTTACTTATTGTACAGGAACTATAATTAATTCCTACTAACCCACCTATTGCATTAGGTGCAAAGCCTTCGTCGTTTTCCCCTGTTACACTTCCGGTAGCATAACAATTTTTCACAACTGAACTTCCTTTGTTGTAGCCTACTAACCCACCTATATATGAACTGCCTTCAACACTTGCTGTGCTAAAGCAATTTATAACTGAAGATCTGTAATCATTTTCACCAATTAATCCACCGGTAGAGGAATATCCAATTATACTTCCTGTGGTGGAGCAATTGCTGACATTTGAAATATTATCATTATTTCCTATCAAAGCTCCAACATAATTTTTGCCTTCAACATCGGAGTTATCCAAATCCAAATCTATGATTTCAACATTCTTTGTGTAACCAAAAAAACCTATATAATCCTGCAACGGTCTGTTAATATAAAGGTTATAAATTTTATAACCCTGACCTTTAAAATCACCTGAAAATTTATGTGAATTATTCCCAATTGGAGACCAACCATCACCATCATTCCAATTTTGTGTGTCGCTTGCATCAATATCATTGTCGAGTTCTAAACTGTCGCTCCAGCATGAGTTGTTTTCGCTTACCCAGCGTAAATGTTCAAGTGTAGATATATTCCTGTAGCCATCGCCATCTGTATCGGTAGGTTCAGTTTGAGAATATAGAAATACATAAGAAGAAAATAAGAATAGAACTATAATTGATAAAACTTTTTTCATAGCACTTTTCCGAATATGTAGAATTATACTAATTATAATATAGTAAAATCTATTAATAATTACAATTTACTTTGATGTTTTGTAACCATATTGTTGCAAAATAATTCTCAATATATACAATATAAGGCTAATAACAAGATAATATTGAAAGATTACATCACGAAAAAAATATTAATTTTTCGGATTAAATAAAACATCCTTATAAAGCTATTAATCAATTTTCGTAGATTGTAAAAAAATATGCAAAAAAACTTTCTTCTTGCCTGACTGGAAGATGCTTCTGCTTGAATGCCGATTTCATAGCGACGGGTAAAAAAAGTATTGGGGCAGTCCTATGTGTCTGCGCTGAAATCTGGAATGTTTATCCTTCTTTGGAGGAGGTGTCCGCAGGACGGAGGAGTACAAAACAAGTAGAGACAATGCATGCCCTGTCTAATATGTCCACTCCCTTTAGTTCCCCGCCGGCTGGGGACAAGGAAAAAGACAGATATGAATAATGAAAAATAAATTCAAACTTAGTTTTCTCGAAAAAAATTCGTAATTTTGCTTTTTGAATTTATTCGAAAGTGAAAAAGAAATGGCAAGAGTACTTATAACAGGCGGAGCCGGTTTTCTCGGTTCACATTTATGCGACAGGTTCATAGCAGAAGGCGATGAGGTAATCTGTATGGATAATCTCATAACGGGTAATCCTGATAACATAGCTCATCTATATGGAAATAAAAATTTCAGATTTATCCATCATGACGTTACAAATTACGTATATGTGGAAGGGAAAATTGATTTTATTCTCCATTTTGCATCGCCCGCATCTCCGATTGATTATCTGAAATTACCAATTCAGACCTTAAAAGTAGGCTCCCTCGGTACTCACAAAACTCTCGGGTTAGCTAAAGCAAAAAATGCAAGGTATCTTATAGCCAGCACAAGCGAAATATACGGCGACCCTCTGATACATCCGCAAAATGAAGAATACTGGGGGAATGTTAATCCGGTGGGACTTCGCGGTGTATATGATGAAGCCAAAAGATTTGCCGAAGCTCTTACGATGGCATATCACAGATACCACAATCTTGATACCCGAATTGTACGAATCTTCAATACTTACGGACCTCGCATGAGAATAGAAGATGGGAGAGCAATTCCCAATTTTATTAATCAGGCTTTGAACGATGAACCCGTAACCGTTTACGGAGACGGTTCTCAAACACGTTCTGTATGCTATGTAGATGATTTGGTGGAAGGCATATACAGACTGCTGATGTCTGCTGAGACAGAACCCGTAAATATCGGCAATCCCGCTGAATTAACTATGAAAGAGCTTGCCACTGAAATAATTAAATTATGTAATTCGCAGAGCAAAATAGTTTTTAAAGAATTGCCTCAGGACGACCCTAAAATAAGGCAGCCTGATATTAGAAAAGCACTTGATATTCTTAATTGGAAAGCTAAAATTGACAGAAAAACCGGATTACAAAAAACAATAGATAATTTTAAACAAAGATTAGAAAAATAGTAAAATGAATAATAATTGCAACATATGCCCTGCAAAAGATATAATTGACAAAGCCAATCCTAATTGTGCCGTGTTGGGAGTATTCGGACATCCCGATGCAGCTGTAATGACTTATTACGGATTGCACGCATTGCAGCATCGAGGGCAGGAAGCTGCCGGAATCACAACAATTTATTTCGATGAAAAAAAACAAAAGTACAGATTTGCATATACCCGGGACGAAGGATTAGTCCTCGATGTATTTTCAGATCCCAAAATACTTACCGAAGTATTAAGAGGTAAAGCTGCTGTAGGACATAACCGGTATTCAACTACCGGCTCTTCCAATAAGGCTAATATTCAGCCTTTTAATATGATATATCATTCAGGAATTATTTCTCTTGCTCACAACGGTAACTTTACAAATACCATTTCATTAAGAAAAAAATTACAGGACGAAGGAGCAATCTTCCAGACTACTACGGATACTGAAATACTGATGCACCTCATTGCCACAAGCAGAAAAAAAAGCAAACTGCAACAGATAATGGATGCTCTGAGGCAGGTAAAAGGTGCTTATTCACTCGTAATTCAAACAGAAAATATGATGGTCGGAGCTTGTGATCCTTATGGGGTGCGCCCTCTAAACATCGGAAAAATGAAAAACGAAGACGGTACATTTTCTTATTTGCTTGCATCCGAAACTGCAGCTTTTGACATAGTGAGCGCCGAATATATCCGCCCCGTAAAAAATAATGAAGTAGTTGTAATTGATGAAGATACCAATAAATCAGGCAATATCAAATCTTACAATATTCAGGAAGAAACACCTGAATCAAGACACTGTATTTTCGAATACATATACTTTTCCAGACCCGACAGCAAAATATTCGGGCATTCTGTAGATAAAGTAAGAAGAAAACTTGGCAAAAAACTGGCAGAAGAAAGCCCGGTAAAAGATAATGACGATAAAATCCGCGTACTTCCAGTACCTGACAGCGCAAATACGGCTGCTCTCGGATATGCAAGAGTAAATAATGATATATCCACACCTACTGCTTTTGAACTCGGGCTTATCAGAAGTCATTACGTTGGCAGGACTTTTATTGCTCCGGGGCAGAAAAGCAGAGAATTTAAAGTAAAAGTAAAATTCAATACCGTAAAGGGAGTAATAAATGGCAGGACGGTAGTTCTTATTGATGATTCGATAGTAAGAGGCACAACGGCAAAATCTCTGATAAAATTAATAAGAGAAGCCGGACCAAAATCTGTACATTTCAGAGTGTCATCTCCTCCTATTAAATATCCATGCCATTACGGAATGGATTTCCCAAGCAAAGATGAATTAATTGCAAATTATCACGATAATGAGGAAGAGATTGGAAAATCTCTCGGAGTAGATACTTTGCATTATCTTACTGAAGAGCAGCTTATGAGATCTGTTCCCGAAGAAAAAGGTGTAGGATATTGCACTGCATGCTTTACAGGTAAGTATCCTATTCCAATTGAAAAAAATTCCGGAAAATTATCCACTGAGGATTGATTATGCAAAACACTGTAAAAAAAGGAAAAAATTCAGAAGATCTTGCTGAGAAATTTCTACTTGATAAAAATTTCAGAATAATCAAAAGAAATTTCAAATTTGGCAAAACGGGTGAAATAGACATAATTGCATATGATGGTGAAGTAATAGTGTTTATTGAAATACGAAGTAAAACAAGTAAAGAATTCGGGGATCCATTAAGCTCGATTACACCGGGTAAAATCCGAAAAATAAAAAAATCGGCAGAAGGCTATCTTTATATTAATAATATTAATGATACTGAAGTAAGATTTGACGTAATTACGGTCGATCTTACTTCGGATATACCAAAATTAGAACATATTCCCTATGCCTTCTGATATCATTTGCAATA
>CAZIXJ010000208.1:0-5641 GCA_964542835.1 uncultured Hyphomicrobiales bacterium | reverse complement strand
TATTTCTCAACCATCGGGTTTACCCGATGGGGATGCCCTTCCTGATAATACCTGCCCGCAAATACGCTCCACTGCTCCTTCAATAAGCAAAACAGACTTTTTTAGGATATGCTATCTGCTGCATTGAATTTAAAAAAGAGCAAGCCTGAATATTCAGGCTTGCTCATTACATAAAAAATTTTTTATTCATTGCAATTAGATTACAGCAATTCTTTGTTCAAAGTATATGTACCCAAATGGGATGCTTCAGCCAAAATATGACCTTCCATAGCTTTGTAAAGGTCTTCAGCATTATAATTGCCTCTTACATTAAGATTTTCCACATCCAAAGCATACAATCTGAAGAAATAGCGATGAATTATAGAATCATTCCATGGCGGGCAAGGTCCGTCATAACTGCCGTAAAGCCCCTCCATATTTTCGTCGCCCTTGAACCATTCAGTATAATTATTAAGTCCCGTAAGTCCGTATTTAGTTTCGCCGTAGTCTTTGCCCTTTGGTGTAATACCGTCTGAAAGCTCTCCCTCTTCTATTACAGTAATATATGAAGGAATATTGCAAAGCAAAAGATGGTGAAAATCTACTCTTGGCAATTCTTTCGGTACTGTTTTTCCTTCCTGATTTACATCATCGGGTTTGCTTGGTACATCGGGGTCCACCAATACAAGTGCAAATGATTTGGTTTCCGGTGGTGCTTCAGTCCAAGTGATTTTCGGGCTTATATTCTTACCCATATCTACGGGACCTTCCTTTCCGGGTACACAAAAAGCAAATTTGTGAGGAATGGGTTTTCCGTTTTCAAATGCATCAATAATTAGTCTCATATTTTCACCTCTGATATATTAAAAAAACTCTTAATATTTTTTTTTCTTTAAATATATATTGATATTTAAACGTATCAGTTCTGAAATATATTGATAAATAGAATTTAAAAAAGAAATAATTCTATCTTTATTAATTACTGCGATAATTATGAGCGCTTCCACCGCTAATGCAAGAATTATACTTTCCCATGGATTAAGAGAATTTCTGTAAATCTGCACTACTCCTTTCATATCCGTAGTACCATACAATATCAGATAATGCAGTATATAAATAAGCAAAGTATTCTGACCGATTTTTAATATATTCTGAGGAATGTTTTTGACGACATTAGAAATAAAAATAAATAGACTAATTACGAATAAAACATTTGCAAATCGGAAATATGTAAAATCTTTATTAATAA
Source organism: uncultured Hyphomicrobiales bacterium (assembly GCA_964542835.1). Classification (GTDB taxonomy): domain Bacteria; phylum Bacteroidota; class Ignavibacteria; order Kapaibacteriales; family UBA2268; genus CAZIXJ01. The sequence continues at coordinate 4,413 of CAZIXJ010000208.1, read as the reverse complement.
AATGCAAAAGGATTTCAGAATGTGAAATCTGATATAAAATCTCAAATACATCCCTGTAAAAAAATTGAAATATCAATGCAAAAACAGCAAGATATAATGGTGTGAATTTGTGTTTTATAATTGCAGGGTATTTATGTATTAAGTATCCCGCCAACGCTCCCCAACTGACAAATCCGAGCCATGGAATAAGTGGAAATATCGAACTGAAATCTCTGTTAAAAAAAGTAGCTATCGGAAGGGGCATATAATGAATCCAGCTCATTTTAATTGCCACAGGCTCTAATAAAAAAATTAAATTTGCTGATACAAGAGATAAAAACCAAAAAGGTATTTTTAATTTGTCCGTTAAAAAATACAGTAATATTATAAAAAGCAATCCAAAACCTATGCTCTGAAGTACATGCATCATAAACATATGCTGGAATCTTAATACATCAAATTGAGGAAAATCATAAAAAAAATATTTGTTGAACTGAAGTAAATATCCGATAGATATTAATAGTGCAGCCCTCCATATACCTTTTGCAATCCTTGGATTTTTATCTTTATCACTATTTTTGAACAGAAGAAAAGTAAAAATCAAACCTGATATGAAAAAGAAAACAGGTGCAGTAAGCCCCCGGTTAAAATTCCACAGAAAATAAAGAGTGGAATCCTCTGTTGCATAAGTATCAGCCAGAACACCCGAAATAAGATGCCCCTGAACCATTGATAAAATAGCAAATGCTCTTACCAAATCTATGAATATAATTCTTTTCATTTTGCAATATAACAATGAATTTTTAAAGAACAATCAGAAAACATATTTTAAACTTTTAAAAAGGGATTTACGTTTAGGATTAATTAATAATTTATTTTTTTGTAAGGCGTAATATGAAATTAAAAATTATTCTTATAATAATAGCATCTTTTATCTTCAATTCCTGCTCAGTTTTTCGTTCCGATAATAAGAATTATCTATGGAAAGTGGAAGACGAAGATTCATTTGTTTATTTATTAGGTTCAATACATCTCGGCAAATCTGAATTTTTTCCTCTCGATAGTGCAATAGAAAATGCTTATAAGAAAACTGATTATATTGCAATAGAGCTGAATACCGATAACGTAAATCCCTCTGAGATAATGCTAAAAGGAGTTTACTCCGGCGATTCCACTTTACGGGATAAATTATCACCTACTTCATTTGAAAAAATATCTGCTATATTAGATAATAATAATATACCGAGACAAAGCTATATGAAATTTAAGCCATGGCTTGCCGTAATGACTGCAACTCAACTTGAACTGAGCAAAACCGATTATTCACAAAATTATGGCATTGATAATTATTTCATCAAAAAAGCAAAATCCGACAGGAAAGAAATACTCGAACTGGAATCATTCGAAGAGCAAATAGAAGCATTATCTTCTCTGGATAATATGGCTGATGAATATTTTGAATATTCCCTTGATGAAATGAAAAACACAAAAAAGAATATTGACAAAATGTATAAATACTGGTTCCGTGGTGATACAAGCGGAGTAGCAAAATTTATAGATGCAGGAGAAGATGAGGAAGGCTATGAATTATTCAATAAAAAATTTATTACAGACCGGAACAGGAAAATTACAAACAAGATAAATACATATTTGGATGATAATAAAAAAGTGCTGATTATATTTGGTGCAGGACATTTCACAGGAAAAAACGGTGTGCTAAATCTTTTGAACGCAGAAAAGTATAAAATAACTCAAAAGTAATATCCTGAAATCTATTTTTATTCATAAGAAAAATCAGTAACTTCCATTTCAAGCCATTTCCATTTTCCGGAATCCAGATTCCAGGTTACATCCATCTTGGTTGGTATATTCAAATCTTCAATATTTGAATATTCAATAATTTCAATTATCCACTCATATCGTTTCTCACTATCATTACCATAATACCTTAAAGCACTTATTTTTTCAATTTCACCATTTTCTTTAAAAAAGAAATCACAAGAACCTTTCGTACCCTTATAATCTAAAGTCGCTTTTACACAATTCTCATCAATTTTTTTCCATGAAATAAATTCTGACAATGCCAAAGAAGGATAGCAGACAATTTCAGCAAGAAATCTTAGAGCTGCCCCTTCATCAATCTTTCTTCCCGATTCATTTACGATTGTGAATAAAGAGTACAATTTCATCAGCATATTACAATTGCCGTCTGAGAATTTATCTCTACCGGTTACTGTCATAAAAGGATTCATCTTCAAATTTACCGACCAGATATATGCAGGTGATTGGGTAACTACTAATTGCTCAGATTTTGCGGAATACCACTTTTTTTGCTCAGGTTTTAACTTTATTCGGGCATTCTGCTCGATACTAACAATATTAATTGTTTTTTTATTAATAATACCTGAATATTTGAGCCAATCCTGAACAGGAATTGGCAAACTACTGATATTCTCTACACTTACAATTTTATCATTCTTTTTTGATTCAGAAACCAATTTTTCTTTTTCTTCTACAATTTGCTTTTTCATACTACAGGAACTTAAAATTAAAAAAACAAATAAAATTAACACCCCAAAAAACTTCTTCATTTCAATCAATAATTTATTTTAGAAAATATAACCGAATAAGGCATCAAGTATCAGAATAGATGCAGCCGAAATCGTAAATGCACGAACTGTACTGTTGCCCACACCTTCTGCTCCGCCGGTAGTGGAAAAACCCACGTGAACACCAATCAATGCAGTTACTCCCCCAAAAACAAAAGATTTCCATAAACCTAATATAATTTCTGATGTTGAGAAAAATCTTTGTACAGATTCGAAAAACAATTCATAGGAAAATCCGAATTTGACTGCTGTCAGTATATATCCGCCCGCAAGAGCAACTACATTTGAAAAAACAGCCAGCAAAGGCATCATCAGCAAAGTGGCTATTGCACGGGGCATTCCGAGGAATCTGTTTTTATCAATCGACATCATATCAAGTGCATCTATCTGCTCTGTTACCTTCATTGTGCCTATTTGGGCAGCCATAGAGGCTCCTACTCTGCCTGCAATTATCAGTGCCGTGAGTACGGGAGTTAATTCCGTAAAAACCACTGTTGCAATAGATGACCCAATGAAAGGCTTTGCCAGACCTATGAGGTTAAATTTATCAAAAAGGTTGGTTGCCTGTAGGGCGGCTATTGCACCAGTGAACGAACCGATTAGTATTACTAGCGGGAGCGAATCCGTACCAACTATTACCATTTGTTCGGTTACGAGCTTTCTGTCTTTAATTGCTCTTGGGAAATATCTGAAAATCCGGACAGCAAGAATAATAATCTGCCCGAATTCTCTGAAAAAATTTATTGTTTTTCTGCCGATTGATGAAAATATTTGCATTTATTTGTTTTGCTATTTTAAAATATGCAATTTAAGTAATTGTTGCTTAAAATCACAAGAATTATCTGCCTTTGAAATCAGGTTTTCTTTTTTCAAGGAATGCATTTACTCCTTCATTGTAATCATAACTGTCAGCAGAAACCGACTGATATTTCATTTCCAGATAAAGTTGCGTTTCCATATCATTCATATAAGTTTCATTAAGTAATTTTTTTGTTAATGAAATAGCTTTTGTAGGCATTTTTGCAATTTTTTTTGCTAATTTGTCGGTTTCATCAGTAAAAATATCATCAGAAAAATACTTGTAAATCATTCCCATATCAAATGCTTCTTTGGCAGACACTTTATCACCTGTAATCATAAGTGCTGAAGCTCTCTGCAAACCAATAAGCCTCGGAAGAGTATGAGTACCGCCGCTATCGGGTATTAGCCCTATACTGCTGAATGCCTGAATAAATTTTGCGCTTTCGGCAGCAATTACAATATCGCATGCAAGAGCGATATTAGCTCCCGCTCCAGCTGCAATCCCATTTACTGCGGCTATCACAGGCTTGGAATGCTGCCTGATTTTAAAAATAACGGGATTGTAATGATTTCTGACTATTTCTTCAATTTTCAAATCTCCTGATATAGCTTCGCCTAAGTCCTGTCCTGCGGAAAATGCCCTGCCCTCGCCTGTAAGCACTACAGCTCTTGCATTATCATCACTCTGAGCATTATCGAGGCAATTCTGAAGCTCAAATGCCATAGACTGATTGAAACTATTCAGTTTTTCTGCATTGTTGAATTTAATGTATGCTACATTATCCGTTACACGATAATCAATGTATTGATAACTCATAGCGTTCTCCAAAATTATAAAATAAAGAAACTGACGAATTATTCCACAACAACATTTTATAGTGTCGGCTAATTTATAATTTTACACTAAGTTGCTTTCAAACATACAAGATAAAATATCTGATTCCCACTTGTGCCGATTTTATCGGTAAACTCCGATTTGGGAATCCCATTGCGAAACCTGTGCTGCACTTCGACAAGCTCAGCA
>CAZIXJ010000207.1:0-5655 GCA_964542835.1 uncultured Hyphomicrobiales bacterium | reverse complement strand
AGAAATATTATTTTTCCTGATGTCTTTTCAGATAATCTGAAATAAATATATGAAATAACAGCTCCGAAATAAAAAAGAGCCACGAGAGAGGCAAGTCTCTGATAAATGTAAATTACAGCCTGCGTCTGCAACGGATGAACAGCAAAAATTAAAGTAATAAATACTGCAAAGAGCTTTATGGATTTTCTGTCATACAATGATTTGAGAAATGGAGTTTTGAAAAGTGCAATTATAAAAATATATACAAGTATTATGTTTATCATATGAATTATAATATTCCATATTCTGAAATCTGCAGGATTCAGGTCTTGAGCATTATAATTTGCACTAAAACTGAGAAAAGAAACTATCCTGAGTGGAAATTCTTCTAAAATAGTAGTTGCAGGTGTTTCGCTCTGTATTGCATTATTTTTTAATATCAGAGGGATGTCATCAAACTGAAAAGCATAATCAACAGTTTTGTAATATAATAAAAAAGTAATAATTAAAATTATTGCAACAGCAATTATATTAAAAAACCTGCCGGAAAATATATCAAATTTATGTATCTTATCATTCATAGTCAATTATTCAATAATTTTTCAATTTTTTTGATATCTTCAGGATAATCAACTCCTGCAAGTATTTCATCTGTTTCATAGCAGTAATATTCTGCTCCGCTTTCAAGCAATCTCAGTTGCTCAAGATTTTCAGCCAATTCAAGTGCTGAAGGAGGCAATTCTACAAATTTTTTGAGAGCATCATATGTATAGGCATAAATACCAATATGTTTGTAGAAAATTTGATCATTCAGCCATTCCGAAGAATTAACGTCTCTGATATATGGAATTATGCTTCTTGAAAAATAAAGAGCCTTACCGAATTTATCCGTAGTTACTTTAACTACTGAATCTGAAAACAATTCTTCCTTATCACTAATCCTTTTAATTACAGTACCTACATCACATCCGGATTTGATAAAATTGGAAAGTAATTCACTGATCAAACCGGATTTGAGTAACGGCTCATCACCCTGTACATTTAAAATTATTTCCGGAGAAATTCCGAGCCTGTCTATAGCCTGATAAATCCTGTCTGTGCCACTTCTGTGATTTTCACCGGTCATCACAAATTTTAAGCAGTATTTTCTGCATTCTTCAGCTATTTTCTCATCATCAGTTGCTACGAAAACCCCGTCGAGCATATCAGTATCAATAATATTATCATACACCGTTCTTATCATAGATTTTCCGTTAATCACAGCCAAAGGCTTGCCGGGAAATCTTGAAGAAGAATACCTTGCCGGAATTACTGCAACAATATTATTTTTTTTTGAACTCAACGTAATTACCTTTTTTATTTGGTGAATTTTCAAGCAAATCTTCAGGTTTATCTCCTGAGTCTTTGGATTTATCTTCTCTTAAATACTGCTCCTCGTTCAGATGATATAAAGGTACCATATCGTCGGTGCTTACTTTATCAATATTTCCAATATGTTTGAGTATCACCTCAAATTCCGATTGTAATTGTTCTGCTTCCTCTTGCTCCAATTCAAGCCCTGATAGATGTGAAATTTTTGCAAATTCTGATTTTTCCATTAGAAAGGCGTCCATGTAAATGAAACAAAAGGAATTAAGAAAGGTTGAGTAAAAAAAGCAATTCCAAAATCAGAGGCAAATTCAGTATTTCCGAGCCTTACACCAAGCAATACACCTGAATCCGTTGGTCTGGATACATTATTATTCCATATTTCACCAATAAATCTCAAATCGTGCCATTCCGAAAATTTGGTATCAAGACCGAGACCTACTCCAAAAGCACCATTTTCATAAGTGAGGTCGTAGAGATTATTTAAAAATCTTACATCGTAATAATCACGCTGACCGTTTTTTGTAAATACAGTTCCCGTTAGTCTCGACCTGTCGAAATGCAAAGTAGTAGTAATGTAATAATTATCTATTCTGTTATTGTGATTAACAAAAGTAAAATTCGAGCCTATAGCTACTTTCATACCGCCGGGCATATTTTGCCATTTATTGGTAAGAAGAGTTACTTTAGCATTAAACAGTGAAATCTGATGCTTTGCAGGAATACCCGGAATAATGCTTCTTCCGGCAGTAAATGAGAAATACTCTGAAATACCGAATCCCGCATAGAAAAGTCCAATTTCGAAATTACCAATGAAATGGTCATCACCGATAGGCTCGGCAGTAGGCATAAGAAAAACTCTGTGTTTGTGCCTGTTATAGTCATAGTATTCTCTTATTTCAAGTATTTCTTTGGAATAGATAATTGTAGTACCAATCTGAGTTTTGAATCTTATTCCTTCACCGGTTTCATCTTCTATATACTGCAATATATTGCCGGTCATTATGTCGCCGTTTTTCAGGCGAATAATTACTTGAACATCTTCAAAATCCTGCTCATCTATATTTTGAGCAAAACCTACGGATGCAATAAACAGCAAAACCGGTAATATGTATCTTATTTTTATCATCTTAGAATAAAATCAATTACTAAAGGCAAATGGTCAGATGATATTAATGAATCATCTTTTTTCAGTCCTAATTTTTCCAAATTATCTTTACTCATTGTAGATGTATATAATACAAAATTATTTGCAATCTTCATTACTGAATCACTATAGATTACAAAGTCAAGTCTGCCCGGAGCATAATTGCTTTCCATATCATACCATGTGAAATTAACCGGCATATTCGGAACGGTGATAATTGCATCAGTAAAAGGAGTATTATCCCAGTCAGGCATGCCTTTGTTATTTCCGTTAAGCATCATATCCAGCTGCTCGCCGTTGCCCACAAAATTCATATCTCCTGCTATTACTATCGGAGTATTATTTCTTATTTGTCTGCCTTTTTTAAGCAAATCAATGTAATTCATTATTTGATTTGTCTGCTTTAATCTGACATAATCATAATCACAGCATTTGAGATGAGCATTTATAATTAGCATTTCACCTGCATTATGATGTTCAGTTTTAATATAAAAAGCACCGCTGCCATCGAGCTGAAATTTATCCAGTAACGGATATTTGCCTATGTATATGATGTCTCTTTCAAGTTTTTCTACATAAAAAGTAGTATCTGAAATTTTGTAGATAAGTTCTTCAACTTCTTCTGCGGTATGGTCATACATTTCCTGCAGCAGATAAATATCAGCATCAAGTGAATTAAAAATTCTTGCAAAAGCATCAGCTGATTTTTCTTTAAATGGATTATCAAAAAGAATATTATATGATACAAGCCTGATATCGGAATAATCAGGTTTTTCAAATCTTACTTCGGAATAATCTCTTTCATCATCTGTAAAGCTATAAGTTACGAAACTATCATCCGGAGCTGTATCAAACATATCTTTCAAAACAATTCTGATTTCATCATCAGGAAAAACAGGTTTACCCGAAATTTGCCGGGATTTTTCGATTGCAATTTCAAATTTGTCTGATGTGATGGTAGGCGAAGGGAAAATTCCAATATCATGATGCTCTGTTTCAATCTTATTATCGGCATAAAAATCACCGGTTTTTTCTTTGAAATTCCAAATTAAATCAGCTCCAATTTCATTTATTTTTTTGCCTGTTTCGTTATTATTGTCGGTATCTATGTATAGTCTTATATTTTCAGTATTCTGCAGGCTGATTTCACTGTTTACTTCAAAATAAATATAGAGGAATCTGTCGCAATCTCTAACTTTAATATCACCAAAATCTACTCCTGCATCACTTCCGTCGCCCACAGGGTCGGAATAAGCGGCATCAATATCATCCCAGTCTCCAAATCTTCCATCAATAAAAATGTCGTTATCTGCTGAAGTAATAATTGAGCAGAGCAGAAAAACTGTGAGAAATGTAATAATACTTTTCATAATTTTAATCCTTATTATCTGATAAAGCTAATTGTCCGCAGGCAGCTTCGATATCCTCACCGAAAGTATCTCTTACGGTTACTTTGCCGCCAAATTTGATTACATTTTTAGCAAATTCATTAATTTTTTCTTTGGGAGTTGGTTTCAGAGTAGCGGCAAATCCTGTTACTCCGGTGAAAGAAATATCATTGAACGGAATTATATTTACTTTTGATGGTACTCTTTTAGTAATTTTTGCAAGCCTTTTAGCATCATCCAAAGTATCATTGAGTTCGTCGAACAGTATATACTCATATGTAACGGGCATCTTTGTTTTTCTGTAATAATACTCAACTGCATCCATTATTTTGCCGATTGAAACTTCCCCCATCAGTGGAATTAATTTCTCTCTTAATCCACTCGTAGTAGCGTGGAGAGATAAAGCCAGCTTCACGGGTTTGTCCGATTCTGCAAGATGTTTGATTTTTGCTGCTATCCCAACGGTAGATAAAGTGATTTTCCTCCTGCCGAGTAATTTATTATCAGCATCAGTAAAAATTCCAATAGAATTCAATACATTTTGATAATTAAGCAAAGGCTCGCCCATTCCCATAAATACAATATTGGTTATCTTTTTGCCAAGTTCTTTTTCACAAACGAGTAACTGGTCAATAATTTCAGAAGTTTCCAGATTTCTCTGCTTGCCGAGTGTACCGGTAGCACAAAAAGCACATTCCACAGGGCAGCCTGCCATAGATGATATGCAAAGCGTTACTCTTTCGGTTTGCTCGGGGTCATCATCATACCACGGCATATAAACAGCTTCTATTGACCTGCCGTCAATAAGATTAAAAAGAAACTTAACTGAGCCGTCAGTAGAAGTTCGGATTTTTTCAGTTTTTAGAGAATTAAGTTCAAACTCCTTTTCGAGAAGTTCTCTCAAATCTTTCGGCAACAAGCTCATATTATCGAAAGAATCCGTTCTTTTTAAGAAAATCTCATCGGAAATTTGCCTTGCCCGAAATCTTTTAAAATTATGAGATAACAGATAATCCGACAACTCATCGCGAGAGAGATTTTTTATAAACGTTTTATTATTCTTAAGATATCTGTTTTTTATTTTATTCATATTAAATGCAATTTTGTAATTGTTATTTACAAAAATAATAATATATTACCATACATAAAAACCGAAAAGAATATTCATCTCATTTAATTTGTATTGGTTCAGCGTGAAACGAACAAACGCATAAGCCAAAAAATGTAAACACATTACTAATAATAATAAATTTTACGCAGCCTCCTTGTTTTTATTTTTTGCTATCCAATATTTATTTCTTAATTCAGTAGCTTTATCTAATTTTGTTTTTCTTGAATTACTTAAATATTCCAAAAATACAGATACTTTTTACTATTATCGAACAATTGACGGGAGTGAAATTGACTTTATAATAGAAACTTCCACAAAAAAAATCTTAGTCGAAACCAAATATAACAGCTTCAGAAAAGGTAAAAACTTCAGAAATATTGAAGCCTTTAATAAATTTGATAACCCGGATGAAATTTATATCGTTAATCAGAATTCAAATTTCAAACATAATAAATATCATTTTATACCTGCCGTATTAAGTGGCAAGATAATGGCTAAAGAATACAGCGGATTATAAAAAGTAATTTATAATACTAATTTACAATAAATTTATAAAAATTATCTGAGTAATTAATAAAATATATTCCACTTTCAAGATTTTCAATGTTTATACTCAGAATATTTTGTTCAGGAGTAAAACTTTGTGAAATTAATAATTTACC
>CAZIXJ010000206.1:4793-5667 GCA_964542835.1 uncultured Hyphomicrobiales bacterium | reverse complement strand
TTTTTATTTTAATTTCAAAAAAAATCTGATTAATATCTATGTATTTTCTGTATCTCACTTTAAATCGCTTTTTCATTGCATTGTGATGGTCAGTGTAAAATTTCAAATCGGGAGTATCAAAATAGAAATTTTCATATTTGAAATTTGTGATGTTATCAATTTTTAGAATATAATATTCATTCGTCATTATTTGGAGTAATTCATTTATTTGATTAGTATTTAGTATAAATTTGGTATCGAATCTTCTCAGTAAATTCAAGCTGTTTAATTTGCTGAGATTTACCGTTTCGAATTTATCAATATCCATTTCATCTAAATTAATACCCATTCTTTTCAATTTTTCAAATATTCTAAAAATTAATATCAAATTACTAATAAATAAACACAAGTATTCAAAATTACAAAAGTTCAGGTAATTTTCAAACAAAAATATTTTTCAATGCAAAACAAAAAATACAATATTTTATTAGAAAACGTCATAACAATAATTTTTAGGCAGGTATTGAATTTTGAGATTGGATTTGAATAATAACGAATTAAAAGTTTTTGTAATACATCTGGTTTATTCTATTCTTGAAGGAATTACACTCGGAGCATTTGTTCTGAATGAATTTGTATTCGTAAAAACTCTTGAAGGCTCGGATTTTCAGCTTGGGATACTTTTGCAGTTCAGTATGGTAGTGTTTTTATTTGCAGTAATTTTCAATGAACTTATCAAGAGATTTAAAAAGAAAAATATTCTGAGGCTTACTGCTTTTATTACAAGACTACCGCTATTCCTGATTTTACTCTTTCCTGCCGAATCAATACCTGCAGAAGATTTGAGTACTTACCATTATCTTTTCCTTATGATTTTCTTTTTCTATTATTTATC